>JAEUQL010000013.1:16496-19725 GCA_016789295.1 Blastocatellia bacterium
TGATTAAAACTCTTGCTCTACTCTACTCTTTCTTCTGGTTTAGGTGGACTTTTCCACGCTATAGATATGATCAACTAATGGATATTGGCTGGAAATGGTTGATTCCTATGGGTTTAGTTAATATTGTATTAACAGCAACACTCTTTGTTACAGGAAAAAGTCTTGGTTTTTTAGTATCTGCAGATAGTTTTATGAAGATCAATGGAGTAGTAGGCTATCTCTTTACCATCGGAACATCTTTTGTTGTTACTATTCCAGTAACTTGGATAGTACTTGCTCTTATCAATCAACGCTCGCATGACTTCAATTTGCGTCAAGCTCAACCACTACCAATGAATAGAAAATAGGAAGAAGGTGTTATGTTAAAGGGAATAGAAGTGCTATTTTTTTATCTACTTTCACTACTTTGTATCTTCTTTTCCATGCTTACTATTTCAGCCAGAAATGCTGTGCATAGTGCCCTTTTTCTTATTTCTACACTCATTTCTGTAGCAGGGCTTTTTCTACTTCTTCACGCAGAGTTTGTTGCTGGTGTGCAGATCCTAGTCTATGTTGGTGGTGTTTTAGTGCTGTTTCTGTTTGTGATAATGTTAGTCAGCTCTGGACAGACAACACGAAGAATATTTACCAATCAATTTGCTATTGGAGTAGCCGTTGCAACATTACTTGGTCTCAGCTTCTTTGCTGCCATATCTCAGGTACAGGCCACAAACTACTTCCGAGCAAGAGAGGCAAAACAAGAAGTAGTTACAAAAAATACAGAGAAAGTAGGGTTGCAACTCTACACACAAGCTGTCCTTCCTTTTGAAATAGCTTCTCTAGTATTACTAGTTGCGATAGTTGCTGCAGTGAGATTGGCTCGTGACCGCAAGCAGGAGAAGATCTTCAACTAAGAACGGGCAACACTTAGATTTGCAACCACATCAACTGTGAACCCGAATTAAAACTAAATATTTTAGGAATAGTAGATATGAACAAGTTTTATGCTCTCTTTGTATCGTTGCTCATCCTCCTTTTTTCTGCCTACACCACGGTAGCTCAAACAGACGCTTCCATACCTGTAACCAAAGAAATGAGCTTAAAAGTTTTTGATAAGGTTTGGAAAACTGTCAATGAGAAGTATTACGATCCAAAATTTAATGGTGTGGATTGGCAAAAAGTAAGAGAAACTTTTAGACCTAAAGTTGAACAAGCAAAAACTGCAGCAGAGCTATACAAAGAGCTTTTCACTATGTTGAATGAGTTAAAAGATGGACATACTACTGTTAGAAGTCCATTGTTGGTCAAAACCTTGGCAAGCCGGTCTATTCCGGACTTGGGTTTCAGTTTGAGGCTTGTAGAGGAGAAAGTAGTAGTCACGGAGGTTAAACCTCTTTCCAGTGCAGAACAGGCTGGCATAGAGGCAGGGTGGGTGCTCACAAATTTCAATAGTAAGCCGATAGATGTCACTGCTAGGCAGCTAAATGTTGACTTTGATCAACAAGCCTCATTTCAATTTATTGATAGAGAAGACAAAGTTAGAGATGTATCTCTAAGTTGTTGCAGTAAGGTTGCAATAACTCCTGTAAGAATTGCAAAAATTATTGATGACAACATCCTTTTTCTCAGATTTGACTCTTTTGAAGGTGATATGGCTGTCTGGTTAAAGGAGCAGTTATCAAAAAATAAGCAGGCACGCGGACTTATAATCGATCTGAGAAAAAACAGAGGTGGTAAAGTTACTATTCTTCAAGAGATTTTGGACAATTTCTTTTCTCAGAAAACAGTGTTTGGAGAATTTATTGCGCGTAGTGGTAAGGAATCAGATCTGAAAGTAGGTGGCGACAAAAATGCTTATTCTGGCCCTGTTACAATACTTGTTGACAAAGATAGTGTAAGTGCTGCTGAAATCTTTTCTATAGCTCTACAAGAAACAAAACGAGGTACAGTTATTGGTAGAAAATCAAGGGGTAGTGTACTACTCAGTTTTGTAGAAAATCTTCCAGATGGAGGACAGCTTCAATTCAGTACTTCCAACTATTTGACTCAAAAAGGTGCCAGACTAGAAGGGAATGGAGTAACACCAGATATCTCTATAGACTTAAAAGTTGATGACTTACGCCGTCTTGTAGATCGTGATCTGGAACGTGCTATAGAGATAATCAAAAAGGAAGTAGGTTCACATTAGAGTGTCAAGTGGCTACACAGAATGTGTAGCCTTCCATTTTTTATAACAGAGTGGTCAAACTGCTGGAAGTTTTATTGAGTCCATAAATCTCTATCTGTCTGTGAAATAAGAAGTTACACTATTTTTCTTCTTATAGTTACTATTTTCCTTCCTGTTATCTACTTCAGAAGCTCTTTTCTTTTCACTACAAGTTTTATATCCTGAGATCTCTGTATAAAGCTCCTACCAGTTCCCTATTTTGCTTAAGAATGAGTTGTATATGTACCCAAATGATTGATAACATTTAGGCAGATTTTCAACAGATAGGTCTTTTTGTCTGAAATATTTCACTGAAAATACTGCAGGATTCTATTCTTATGGAGCAGGTTCAGGTGCTTTCTCTTTTTTTTCAGCTTCAGCAGCAATCACAGGAAATAGCGGCTGGTTACTCTGAGAGATTTTTTGAAATGGTCTCTCAGGTAAGTGCCACAAACTTCTTAGTTCTAAGCAGTATTCTTTTTGTTATTGGTGTAATAGGTGTCCTTACTCGTCGAAATATCATCATCATTTTCATGTCTATAGAGTTGATCCTAAATGCAGTGAACCTCAACCTTATAGCTTTTTCGAGGTATTGGCAGCAACAAGGTGCTCCCAATCCTTACACAGGACAGCTCTTTACTATATTTGTCATTGTTGTTGCAGCAGCAGAAGCAGTTGTTGGTCTTTCTATCCTTCTTGCCCTCTACAGAAACCGTGAAACACTTGCAGTTGATGAGATAGATATAATGAAGTGGTAAAGAAATGAACTATATCTGGATAATTCCATTACTTCCTCTGTTAGGTTTCCTTATAAATGGTCTTCTTGCTAACAAGTTGAAGTTCTCTGAAAAGCTTGTAGGTATAGTTGGCTCAACTACTATTGCTATAGCTTTTTTACTTTCAACCTTTGCAGTCATAGAGTACTCATCCTGGTCAAAGCAGCCAGAAAATAGAGAGAAGCCTTTCATTAGTCAACAATGCTCTTATGTATGGTTGGATGGAGGAGAAGCTGCTATTAGTGAAGGAAAAGAGGCTGGAAAAGCA
>JAEUQL010000140.1 GCA_016789295.1 Blastocatellia bacterium
GCGGTTAATAAACTCTGGGTTAAAGGTTTGACGAACGGCTCCCATTACTGCCTCTTCCATTTTCTCGTTTTGTACTTCATTAGAAGCTTGGAAACCTAGTTGACCACGCTTCTGTATAAAACGAGCACCTATGTTAGAGGTCATTATGATGATAGTATGTTTGAAGTCTATTGTATTGCCAAGAGAGTCAGAAAGTTGACCATCTTCAAAGACTTGAAGCAGTATGTTAAAGATGTCTGGGTGAGCTTTTTCTATCTCATCAAAAAGCAACACCGAATAGGGATTACGTTTGATTCTTTCTGTCAGTTGCCCACCTTCTTCATGACCAACGTAGCCAGGAGGAGAGCCTATCAATTTGGATACAGAATGTTTCTCCATAAACTCTGACATATCAAAACGTATCATTGCACGTTCACTACCAAACAGAAATTCAGCTAGTGAGCGAGCTACTTCTGTCTTGCCAACTCCTGTTGGTCCAAGGAAGAGGAAGCTTCCAACGGGGCGTGTTGGGCTTTTCAACCCAGCACGGCTGCGGCGTATTGCGCGGGCAAGGGCAGAAATGGCTTTCGACTGGGAGATGATGCGTTTATGTAGCTCTTCTTCTATCCTCATAAGCTTTTGTGATTCTTCTTCTTTCAAAGAAGCTACGGGGATACCGGTCCATCTAGCAATTACTTCTTCAATATCGCCTTTTGTCACGGCTCTTTGTGAAGCAAACTCATCTATTTCTTGCTGATAGTCAGGACGTGTGTAGCTGCGACGATAGGCATCGTAGCTCACCATTTGAGAATGGCGTAGCTTCACGCGAGCACCTGCTTCATCTATGATATCGATAGCTTTGTCTGGTAGAAATCTATCTGGAATGTATCGATTTGATTGGTAGACAGCCGCTTCTATTGCATCGGCTGAATAAGAGACTTGGTGAAAAGATTCATAACGTTCTTTCACACCTTCAAGGATCTTTATAGCTTCTGCTTCATTTGGAGCAGGCACTTTAACAGCCTGAAAACGACGTTCCAGCGAGCGATCTTTTTCTATAGACTTTCTAAACTCTGCTGGAGTGGTTGCCCCTATGCACTGGACTTCTCCACGTGACAAAGCTGGTTTGAGTATGTTTGCAGCATCAAGAGATCCTTCAGCAGAACCAGCACCAACCAGTGTGTGAAGCTCATCTATGAAGACAATAAACTGTGGATTTTCCACAAGCTCACGCATAATAGTTTTGAGTCGTTCTTCAAATTGACCACGATATTTAGTACCAGCTACGACAAGCGAAAGATCAAGAGCAAGAATCCTTTTTTCAGCAAGGAAGGAAGGGACTTCCCCAGACATTATTCGCTGGGCAAGACCTTCAACTATAGCAGTTTTACCAACTCCTGGCTCACCTATAAGCACGGGGTTATTCTTTGTCCTGCGACAGAGAATCTGTATCACTCTATCTACTTCATTGTCTCGGCCTACCAAAGGGTCAAGCTGACCTTGCACGGCTGCTTCTGTCAAGTCACGGCTAAATTCGGCTAGGTGAGGAGTATCTTTCTTCTGTGCATTTGACCTGTCACCAGCCAATGAGCGCATCAGTTCATCGCGTATGGCATTGAGACGTAGGCCGCGTTCGTGCAAGATCTCTGCTGCTATGCTCTTCTCTTCGCGCAACAGACCAAGCAGAAGATGTTCTGTACCTATGTGCCTGTGCTGCAACCGCTCTGACTCTTCAGCAGCATAAGCAAGTATACGCTTTGTTTCAGGCGAAAGTGGCAAATCAACAGAAGTAGAGACCCTTTCACGTAATATGGTACGGCCTTCTATCTCTTTGCGTATAGACTCTACTGTAGTCTGACTGTTTCGAAAGAAACGGTTTGTAAGTCCTTTGTCTTCCCGAACAAGGCCGAGCAGTATGTGCTCAGATTCGATAGCTGGCGCACCAAACTGACTCGCCTCGTAACGGGCGAAGAAGATTACTCTACGGGCTTTTTCTGTGTACCTCTCAAACATTCTAGTCGCCTTCTATATAACTTGCTTGCGAAACAGATTTAAGGGTAAACCTATTCCGAAAATAGTCAAATAAATCTATCAACTACAGTAAAGAACCTTTTCTCTAATGTAGTAAGTTTCAGCTTTTATATCTATCACTAGACCAAATCTTTCTGCATTATGAGGAGATGAGGTAAGTAACTGTACGAAAGTCTTTTGTGTAGTACAGGCTTTCACTAGAGTTAATCCCCTTTATTTCACCTGATTGCAGAAACAACAAGTTTAGCTGTGCAAGTGGCCATCTTCCAAATGAAGAATCCGTGAACAGATACCGGCCAAACGCTCATTATGTGTAACTACTATAGACGTTAACCCATGTTCGGTGTGCATAGACTTCAACAAGTGATGGATCTCTTCTCCAGTCCGGCTGTCGAGATTGCCTGTTGGCTCATCCGCGAGTAATATATCGGGCTTGGTAATGAGTGCTCTAGCTAAAGCAACACGTGCAGCTTCTCCGCCAGACAACTCACCAGGCCGGTGGTGAATTCGAGACTCCAAACCTACACTTTTTAAAACATCAGTTGCACGTCTCTGGCTGCTGCTTGTTTGCTCACCACCAATAAGTAGTGGCATCATTGTATTTTCTAAAGCCGTAAATTCAGGCAACAGATGGTGGAATTGAAAAACAAATCCTATTTTTTTGTTCCTGAATCTAGCCAAGTCTACATCAGACAATTTGCAAATGTCAAACTCATCCATAATCACAGAGCCTCGGTCAGGTCTGTCCAACCCACCCAGGAGGTGTAGCAGGGTAGATTTTCCTGCACCAGATGGACCAACTACAGCTATCATCTCGCCACGTTTAATTTCAAGCGATAAATCTTCAAAAATAGTAATTTTGCTTAACCCCAATAGATAACTCTTGGTCAAACCAGCAACTCTCATCACCAACTTAGCTTCAGCTCTGCTACTATTTTCGCTGTTCATCATTCATACCGCAATGCTTCTACTGGAATAAGACTTGAAGCCTTTCTGGCTGGATAGATAGTTGCCACAAAACTTATTATTACCGACATAAGAGCTACTATAAGAAGATCAGAAACTCTCATTTGAAAAGGGACATAGGAGATTGAATAGATCCTTGGGTCGAGCTGTATCAGCTTGTAGGTGTTGGCTGTCCAACAAGTCATCCCTCCAACCACTACACCTATGGCCATTCCTACAAAGCCTATTATTACTCCTTGCAAGATGAAGATTATGAGTATGCTCCTTCTAGTTGCTCCCATACCCATCAGAATTGCAATGTCACGATGTTTTTCAACTACCATCATAATCAATGTAGTGATGATGTTGAGGGAGGCTACAAGAATAATCAGCCCTATTCCTACAAAGAAACCAAGCCTTTGCAAGTTGAGTGCAGCAAAGACTGATTGGTTGAGTTGTTGCCAGTCTGTTGTCTTGAAGCCCGGTCCCATAACTGCCAGCACAGCGGCAGATGTCTCTTTCACACGGTATATGTCGGCTACTTTCATCTGGATGACACCTGCAGCCTCTGGATTGAGTAGCAATTCCTGGGCAGATTCCATAGAGATGTAGCCCCAATTTGCATCATAGTCAAAAAGTCCAGATTGAAAGATTCCCACAACAGTAAAGAACTTTTGACGTGGAGCAATTCCTGCTGGTGTTAGTCTTCCTTGCGGAGATATCACTGTAGCTACATCTCCAAGTTTCAAGCCAAGAGCCGCCGCCAACTCTTTACCAACTACCACTCCAGCCTCGGTCTCCTGTCGTCGCTTCAAAGCATCTACAGACCCTTCCACTATTGTCTGAAAAACTTCGTTTGCTTCTGGGCGTGAAGTAAAGTCTACAGCTTTCAAAATAGCAGCACGAGATTTGTCTGTGCCACTAATTAAGACCTCGACATAGACAGTTGCAGCAGCAGCTCTGACTCCAGCTACCTTTTCTACTTTTGCAACTAGACTCTGTGCATCGTTAAATGACGACTCATCCTCTTTGAGAAGGTTAAGGTGAGCTGTGCCACCAAGAATCTTGGTCTGTATCTCCGATTCCATGCCACTCTGAAATGCTAGTACTACGACAAGTGCCCAGACACCTACTGAAATCCCTAACATAGAAATAAGCGTTATAGTCGAGAGAACGCCCTGACGACGCTTCGCTCTCAAGTACCTTAGTGCTATAAAAAGTTCGTAGGGCATAGTCTATTGGCTCTTGGACTTGTTAGTATGGCCTGAAAACATCAAACTACTGACTATTTTTCTGGCCGCATGTGTGGGAAAAGGATCACATCACGGATCGACCTCTGCCCAGTCAAGATCATTGTAACTCTATCTATGCCTATGCCTTCACCAGCAGTTGGAGGCATGCCATAGCTGAGTGCACGGATATAGTCTTCATCTATCACCATAGCCTCTTCATCACCACGTTCACGTAACTTCATCTGTTGCTCAAAGCGTGCTCTCTGTTCAGCCGGATCATTCAACTCGCTGAAACCGTTTGCTATCTCCATACAGGCAACAAAGAGTTCAAACCTGTCAGTAAAACGTGGATCGACTAGGGACTGTTTGGAAAGTGGAGAGAGTTCTGTTGGAAATTCTGTAATAAATGTAGGTTGAATCAGGTGTGGTTCTGCTAGATTCTCAAAAAGCAGACCGAGCAATTGACCAGCATTCGACTTAGGATCGAATTTTATCGAAATAAGTTCGGCTAATTGACGCAACTGGTCAATATCGATTAGAGCTTCTAAAGTTGGTTTCTCTTCTTGTGGCCAATATTTGATAACTGCTTCACGCATTGTAAATCTCGTCCAAGGACGAGCAAAGCTTATAACCTGCTCTTCATACTCTATCTCTTCTTTGCCAGTTGTGGAAACAGCTAGAGAGTGTATCAACTCTTCGGTCATCTCCAGCAGCTCTGTGTAGTCACTATATGCCTGGTAGAACTCTAACATAGTGAATTCAGGGTTGTGCTTGATCGACAGCCCCTCATTGCGAAAATTGCGATTGAGTTCATAGACACGTTCGTAGCCACCAACTATCAAACGTTTAAGATAGAGTTCTGGAGCTATGCGGGCGTAAAGCGTGATATCAAGAGCATTATGGTGAGTAACAAATGGCCTTGCTGCGGCACCAGTGGCAAGAGGCGAGAGCATCGGTGTTTCTACTTCAATGTAGCCACGTTCGTCAAAAAATTTTCTCGTTTCACGAACAATTTGAGCACGCTTTATAAATACTTCCCTAACATCGTGATTTGCAATCAAGTCAGCATATCTCTGTCGATAGCGCATCTCTTTGTCGTGCAGGCCATAGTATTTATCTGGTGGTGGAGTCAAAGCTTTGGCCAGAAAATCTAACTCCTCGGCGTGTATTGAAAGCTCACCCGTTTTGGTACGGAAGAGAATACCTTTAGCTCCTATCAAGTCGCCAAGATCGAGAAGGTTGAAGAGTTGCCAGCTCTTTTCTCCTACTTCATTACTTCTCAGATATATCTGAAGCTGTTCGCCTCCATCGGAGTAGGTGATGAAAGCAGCCTTTCCCATCTTACGGATGGCGCGTATTCTTCCAGCTACCTTAACTTCTTTTTTCTCACTTTCTAACTCTTCTTTACTTTTTTCTGAATGGCTTTTGACAACAGAAGTTACTGTTTCAGTAGCTTTGTAGCTTGCTGGGTAGGGGAGGTAACCAAGAGCTTGAATCTCTTGTAAATTTTTCTTGCGTTGCACTATCTGATCATTGTCGTGTTCAGTCAATTGTGTGGCTCCCAAAATGTCTACATTGAATAGATTAAAACAAAAGAACCATTTTATTGACTCGGTTTGAAAAGTGTCAAGGATGGGTTGGTAAAGAGAGCCTTTCGGCCTGAACGGAGAGGCTGCTGGGATGTGACAAAAGTGGATAAATTTGTAGAAGAAGGCAGGAATAAGAGGGTTCTTAAAGGTCACTGGCCTGAAGGACTATCAGCAGCCTCCCGTTTTAACAAACACCAGCGTTCAAACTAATCATCTTTATTCTAAGACTTTCGCTGGATACTTTTTCCTTAAAGCAAATAGTTTGCCAAATCCCAGAAACCTTCTAAACACCGACTTTTTCAGGCGATTTGATACTTGAAGAGTTTTTTGGCTGTAATCAAAGTGCGCAAAAATCCACACTCTTGTGTGAAATCATCCGCACCTGATTTCAATTTGTTGACTGCTTGCTAAATATTTTTCATTAATCATGTATCTAGGTGTTAGAATGTGAAGGTAGTTTAGTAAAATTTCCAAGTTAAGGGGGGTTCTATGCTCTATCGTCAATACATAAGATTCCTACTCTTATCTCTTCTCCTTTCACTTTCTGTACATGCACAAGAGCAGGGATCAAGCAGTAGCACTATAAAAGGTCGTGTTACATTAGCTGGTAACCCCTTAGTAGGAATCAGCGTCGCTTTGGCAAAACATAATCTATATACTGAAAGTCCTATTCAAACAGTAACCGATGAAGATGGCCGATTTCTATTTAACAATGTTTCTGCTGGACAATACTGCCTTTCCCCATATTCTCCACAATATAGCCTCAAAGCATCTTCATCTTTCGAGTGTGTAAATGGTTTGATAGTCAGAATTGATGAAACAAGTTCTATAGAAGAGATAGACCTTCAACTTTCACGAGGAGCTGTAATAACAGGACAGATAACAGATAGTAATGATCAGCCTGTGATAGAAGAAAGAGTACGTGTCTTGAACATAACCAATGACGCGCAGCTTGCATCTGTTGAATCTAGTATTTTGTCTTTCTACACGGATGACCGAGGTATATTTCGTATATATGGATTGCAGTCGGGCAAGTATATAATTGCGATTGGTTCCAACAACAGAAACCCTTTTGAAGCATCCAGATATAAAGAAACTTTCTATCCAGGGGTTGTGGAACTAAACCTGGCCAAAAAGATAGAAGTTGCAGAAGGTGAAGAGGTCAAAGGATTAAATTTTACTGTTGCAGAAAATGATGAAAAAAGCTTTTTTATTTCAGGAAGGTTTATTGATAACAGTAACAAACCTGTTCCTGACCTTAATTTTGGACATTCTCCTGTACTAGAAAATGGCAATTCTTTTTTCACTATAGACTCTCAGTCAAACCAAGATGGAGAGTTTCGTATTGAAGATCTGTTGCCAGGAAAGTATAAGCTAAATGTCTTACCACCTACCGGACGTAACATTCACGCTGAACCGTTCCAATTCGAAATTGCTGACAAAAACCTCACAGGAATTGAAATAAAACTACAGGACGGAAGCTCGATTACTGGTAATATTGTGGTAGAAGGTACTACGGAAGAGGCTATTTTAGCTAGAGTAAAATCTTTCGACTTTTATTGTTTTGTTTCTCCAGCAAGCAGAGAAAGCAGTATGGCAGGGACAGGGTTTGGTTACCCCGTAAAAGTTGACGAAAGTGGCAACTTTTCTGTTATTGGGCTTGCATCAGGTCGTGCTAGATTTTCCCTCAACAGTTATAACAATGAAGCAGCAAAAAACTTCTCTATTCTTAGAGTAGAAAAAGATTCAGTTGTTGTGGATAACAAGAAAGTTGAGCTACAAGCTGGTCAAGAGGTGAGTGGTGTAACTCTGGTTCTTTTATATAGCAGAGCTGGTATCAAGGGAACTGTCAAAGCTGAAAACGGTACAGTTCCACCAGAGGTGTCTTTCTTTGTCATTGCCAAAAACCTTAGTGACTCTACAGAAGTTTTTACCCAAGTTGATAGTAGAGGGCATTTCTTATTTGAAGGGCTTATACCTGGTGAATATGAACTATCACTGGAACTCTCTGTTGTAAGTGAAGAAATAGTGCCAGGAACAAAAACAAAAGTGACTGTAAACAGTAACTCCATGGAAACTGTTAATCTTGTCTTTAAGCTCAACAAGAAGGATGGAGGAAAACAGTGAAAAAAATTGCCTCATTTCTGTTGATAACTTTTCTTTCAGTACTGGTGTTTGCGCAATCTAATAACAAAAAACCTGTAGGAGTTATTAGAGGTGTTGTAACTACAGATACAAACAGCCCTGCTAAAAAGATCAAAATAGTTGCTACACGTGTTGGAGGTGAGTATGAAAGTAGCTACTCTACTACTACAGCAAACGACGGAACTTTTAGAATAAACAGCCTTCCTGTAGGAAGTTACAAAGTTAGGGCAACGGCTCCAGGCTACATTGAAGACTCTTCAGGAAACAGATACTACCGTACAGGAGATAATGTAAATATTAGACTAAGCAAGGGTGGGGTAATTACTGGTACTGTGACAAATCGATCTGGGGAGCCAGTAGTTGGAATAGTCGTATCTGCAAGACGTGTTCGCACAAGTGATGGAGAGCTAGTAGAAGATCAAGAGGAAGAGCATTTAGCGAGAAAAGCTACAGATGACCGAGGCATATACAGAATCTATGGATTGCAGCCTGGCAGTTATCTACTTTCAGTAAAATCTGATATTAAATCGTTCTTTTTTCCTAGTCCTTATAAGAACATGGTCGCAACTTATTATCCATCCACAAATGCTGCTGGAGCAAAGGAAGTAAGTGTTAAAGTTGGTGATGAAGTTTCTGGCATAGATATACGCTTGAGAGAGACTTTGGGACGCTCTATCAAAGGTAAAATTATCTTAAACGAAAAACAGAACAGAAAAAATTTTGGGTTTTTAGTTAAGCTAACAGAAACTGCAACGGGTGTTGTTACTTCTTCTGGCTAT
>JAEUQL010000141.1 GCA_016789295.1 Blastocatellia bacterium
ACACGAAATTGATAGAGATTACTACATAAAATATTTCTCTTGTTTGCATTAAATCCCAAAAAATATTTATACTCATTTGGCAATAACATACCAGCAATAGTTTCTGCTTCTATTCTTGAAAAAGGCAGCCTTGGTAGAAAAGAATCTTTATTACTAAAAACTCTTTCAAGGCTATCTCTTATAACCTCTTTATTACTACTTCTAACTACATCTTTTAATGAACCTTCTCTATTTTTATTAACTTTTAGACGTAGATCAGAAGTATCAAAAACAGGATCTGCTACCAAGACTACACCTTTGGAAGCGGTTATTTTCTCCTTTGCTTGACGTCTAATAGAAGCTAATACTGAAGCAGAGAGATGATAGGTTATTTCATGTTTTCTGATTAGTTCAGTACCACCAACAATTAATGCAGAAAATGGTATGTAGTGGAGTATATCATCTCTTATGATAATCAACTTTTTCCCATCTATAATCTGCTCTATTGGTTTAAGGAGTAGTCTCCCAAGCTCTGCAGCTATCTCCATTTTTGCAGAACTACTTGGTTTCTTTAATAATTCATAAAAACTTTTTGATGCAGAAAGCAACTCTTCCTTAGAAGCTAGCTTGTAAACCTTTATATACTCTCTGCTTATTAACCATAGAAAACATGTTTTTTCTCCAATAAAATACTCTAGAATAACTGTTTTATCATCAAGTAACTCTTGTATCTCTTCTGCTTTTAATATTTTTGGTAAAACTATATCTGCATAGAGTGGATTTTTCTTTTTTATCTCATTTTTAACTTCTTCAAGCCTATTGGTCAGTTCCTTAATCTCTTTATCCAGTTTTTCTGCTTCTGTATCTCTTCCTCTAGCTATCAGTTTGAGAAAAGATTCTGACTTTGAGCTTATTTCTAGTTCTAACCTTTTTTTAGCCTCTAAGCTTTTAGTATCACTATTTTTTATATCAATAAAAGATTCCTCAAGAAGATCTAACAATGTTCTTGCATGTGCTTTTTCACTCACTTCTAATGCAAGGCTATCATAACCAAAAGTAGCATTATTTTCATGAAGTTCTACTAATAATTGTATATAAAAATCATAGTATCGATGAACAGAAGCAAGAAAACTACTTCTCAACTCTAAGTTCATCAATGATGCTCGCATACCTTCTACAATCTCTACAGCTTTTTCACTATTATGAAGAGCTTTTATTAAGTTACTTCTTTCTCTATATAGTTGTGCTAGGCTATGAAATGTAGCAGCCTGACCAATACGATCTGTAAGTCTTATTCTTAGTGCTAATGATTGATTGTAATAAGTCTCAGCTTTTTCAAACTCTTTGAGACCATGATAGGTATCTCCAAGGTTATGCAATACTGCAGCTTCGGCCTGTTTTTCGCTCTGTTTCTGTCGTAAAGCAAGGGCTTCTTTAAGCAGTTCAATCGATTTTTCATACTTACCTATCTTTCCGTAAATTACTCCTATTCTATTGAGCAATCCCGCTCCCGATGGACCTTCTTTATCTCTGTTTCTTTCAAGTCCCTTGTGTAAAATCTCAAGTGCTTTGTCATAATCTCTTTTTGCTTCATAAACAGAAGCAAGATTTAAAAGTGTTATAACACTTTCTCCATCTTGTCCTAACTCTGTTCTTATATTTAGAGCCTTTTCAAAATAACTTGTGGCTATTTCTAACTCACCACCATAGCGATAACAAAGCCCCAGATTATTTAACACACGACCAGTCTCATCTCTATTGCCCTCCTTCTCTCTTATTCTTAAAGCTTCTGTCAATAGCTCTATTCCTTTCTCTATGTCTCCATGAGAAGCATAGAAAAGACCTAAATTGTTGAATATGGAGGCTTGTCCAGGTAAGTCACCAAGCTTTTTTCTAATTAGAAGAGATCTATTGTAATAGTCAAGAGCTTCTTTATATTTTCCTAGCCTTTCATTGATACCTGCAATATTTTTAAAGCCTTGTGCCTCACCCGATTCACCAACAACCTGTTGCAGCACTTGTGCAGCTTTTTGAAATCTTGTAAAAGAACCTTTTCCCTTTGTTTCTAAACTGATCGACTGCCAGATTTCCAAAGATTTTGTGTAATACTCCAGAGCTTTATCTGGCTCTCCTTTTAAAGAGTAGACAATCCCTATATTGTTTATAGTGATTGCTTCTCCATCTTTATCACCAACCAACCTTCTTAGCTCTATTGACTTAGAATAATAGTCAAAAGCTAGCTGATAATTTCTCTGTCTACTATAGACAAAACCTATATTATTTAACAATATAGCTTCATGCCGCTTATTTCCTAACACTCTCCATATCTCCAAAGAACGAGTATAAAAGTCTAATACTTTGTTTGTAATACCCAATAGATCATAGAGTGTACCTAGCTCATTTAAGATTTCTGCTTCTTTAGCCTTGTTACCTAACTGTTGCCATAATATGAGCGATTCTTCATACTTGTTGATAGCTTCCTTACGTGATTTTGCAGTCGCCTGATTTTGTAGAATTACAGCTTCTTCATACAACTGATGGGCAGTAACTTGCGTCGATTGACCAAATACAGAAGAGATAAAAACCAGTGAAAGCAACGCTAGTAAACCTACTCGACTTTTTAGAAATCCATTCAAAATCACCATCCTATCTGATAGCAAAAAAGAGCTATCAATTAAAGAGTTACTAATAGATAATGAAGCTTTATGTGAAAAAGTCCGTAAGCTAAAAATTTTACAATGATTTGCCAGATGTGTTTAGAGGAAAATACTCTATTTATAAAAAATTTTCTTTCACCTTCACTTTATTGGTCTATTCGTCGTATTTTGCCAACCACTCTATAAAACTCTTTGGCTTCTTGTAATGAATCTACAAGATAACGAACTCCTTCTATTCGTAAAGCTTGCGGAAACTGCACATTCCAATCTTTTCTGTACCCATCACTTACAGGACGAACTTTAAGCTTTCCACCTTGCTTGACACATTCCAGTACTACTGCTGAAGCTGAAGCGTCCTTCTGTGCTACTTCATACGAAAGTGGTGTAGTAATAATACGTTGCTTTGTTGTCTGCTTTGACGCCTGTATTGTAAACTCTTTAGTCGTTTCAGTAGAAAAGCAAGCCAAAATACCATCCGTAGTTGTTCCGTAAAGTCTATTTTTAAATACTTTCAGGCTCAATATAGCCCCACAACCTACTTTCTGCTCACTCACTATGTGACCAGCAGATGTGAAACTGTAAAGATTCGATAGATGATCTGTTGCAAAAATATATTCCCCATCTTCGGACAGACTAATTGCATAGACTGAGCCTTTACATTTTGCCACTACTTCTAACTTTCTAAGTTTTAAGTTCTGCTCCTTGCTAACAACATAGATCCTGCCATCACTTGTTCCCAAAAATAGTTTATCTGATTTTACAGTCCCGGAAAGGACTGGTGCTACAGTAAACTCTTGCCATAACATTTCTGCATTATCTTTTTTATAACAACTTAATCCAGATTTGTGCCCTATATAGATAAACTGCTCATCTATATGAAAAAACCAACCAACCCAAATATCTAACTTCTTTTGTAGCCTTACTTGAAATTTACTAGTAAGACAAACCAAATTGGCATAAAGATCCAATAGCCATAAATGGTCGTTATCTAAAGCTATAGATTGAATTACTGAATAACCGTTAGGATAGTTTATATTGTAGATAGATTTTGGAATTGATGAAGTTAGATCATATATCTTCCCATTATCACAGCTAGCATAGAGAGAATTCTTACTGCCTATCATACAACGCAAGTTATTTTCCAATTGATGAGACTCAACTATTTTGCCATATTCATCAAGTTTTACGAGCAACCCATCACGGTTACCCATCCAACAGCCCATCTCGTCTATCCACAAACCAAAAGCAGGTACCTTCCACAGTCCACGTGGATTTTCTGGCTTGTAGCTCCACATCTCAGGAAGTGGCTCGGAAATAGTCCGACATGCGTTGTATGCTACTGATTTTGCCTCTGCAAGAAGAAATACATATAGCAGTTGCCAGCTTTCATGTTGCAAGTAGCGATCAAAGTCGTGAAGACCTGGATACTCGATAGCAAAAAACTTTAATGCATTCAGCTCTGGAAATATTTCTACATTCAGAAGCTCTTTTCGTAAATAGACTTGACCAAAGTCGTAGCTAAACATTTGTACTGACTCATTGCGTAACGGCTCGATAAGCAAACCAACCATAACTCCTGTTTCGCTACTCTGCAAAACAAACCTTCCTTCACCACCTTTATGCAAAATGTATCCCATAATAAATACCTCTTTAGCTTGAAGTTTAATCTATGATGGCTTTTCTACACTGCGCTTAAGTTTCTGTGTCTTTACTGGCACTTTCTTCTGTGCAGGTGAAAATGGCCAAATGCTGTTGTAATAAAGAAGTCCTGTAATGAGTACAGCCAAAGCCAACCCCCAAATAACCACTTTCACCAAAAACTTTACAACCTTAAAACCTACCCATATGAGAATAACAGCAGCAACTACAGATATAACTACTTCCAAAACCAACCTCCAAAAAAAGAGAAAATATCAACGGCTATATGCTAACTTTATACTTCTGAAAAACTCATTTCTACTAATAAGACTCTTTATGAATAAGAAAATTTTAATTACTTTGATGATACTTCTAGGTTCACTTCTCTACAAAAGTAGTGCTTTTGTAGAACAGTCAAACCAATTTACAGAGATTGTACTGCATCGACCAGGCAACGTTGAGAACCAGCTCTTCTGGTTTGCACAAGCAAGAGCATCTGCTATTGAAAAAGGTCATCTAGAACCACAAGGCAGCTATGAATGGCTACTGATTTCCCCTGCATTTGACCGTGTTTCAGCTTTTGCAAAACACTATCTATCTAAAAAATATAAACTTTATCAACCACCTACAGAAAGTCCTTCCACAGAAATTGTGGCTCAAACTACTGTCTCCAGCAGCAATACTATGATAAACAGCCAGTTTGAAGACATAGGGCTTAAGGTACAGAACCAAACAGCCAGTGCTGGATTTGGTGAAACTATTGTGGTTGTCTATAACCATACAAGCGACTTCATTACACGAACGGCTGTAAGCTCTGATAGTGGAAGATCCTGGCAAGAAACTGTTGTTTCATCTCTACCTGGAGGAGTAAACCTCGGTGATGGAGTTGTAGCTGTAGATGCAAATGGTAACTTCTACACCTCCATGATGGCTCTAAATTCTAACAACCTTTCTACTATAGCAGTTTCAAAATCTACTAACAGTGGCTTTGATTGGCAACCAGCTACAGATGTTGTAACAAATGAAGTAAGTCCAGCAGTATTTCACAATAAGCCTTGGATTGCTATAGATACAAAATCAGATACCTTCCGAGGAAATATTTATGTCAGTTGGACAAAATTTGATGACATAAGCAAGTCTGCTTCTATTCTACTCGCACGCTCAACGAATGGTGGTCAAAGCTTTGAACGCCCTGTCAAAGTTACTCCTGACACAAAAAGTTTTGAAGTAGAAGGTTCCCGCGTAGCTGTTGGTGCTTCAGGAGAAGTTTATGTAACCTGGATGGACGAGCGTGTAAAAGGCATAAACTTTGCGAAGTCAACAGATGCAGGAAAGAGCTTTTCGCGCCCAAAACCAGTTGCTACTTTCAGTCAACCGCCGCAGTTTCTTAATGGTTCCTTTGAAATAAATACTTTTCCAAGTATTGCAACAGACAATAGGACTATCTATCTAACCTTTAACGCAAAACCCACACCTACAGCAATAGATAAATCTGATGTATACTTAGTTAGATCAACAGATAATGGAGAAACTTGGAGCAGCCCTATTAGGATAAATAACGACAAAACATCGACCGATCAATGGATGCCTTCTGTAGCTGTAACCTCTTCAGGACGTGTTGGTGTGATGTGGTACGACCGTAGAAACGATCCTACAAACAATGCCTTAATAGACGTCTACATGTCTGTTTCAGAAGATGGTGGCAAAAGTTTTCCTACAAATAGAAAAGTTACAGATAATAATTGGCCTGTCATACCAACACCTCTTGCGCTAAAATTTGGCTATCATGGGGATTATAACCAGATATCAGCACGTGGTGAAACTTTCAATCTCAATTGGGGAGATGAACGCAATGGTACAGATCCCAATGTATATTTCACTCAATTCTCTGCAGAAGACAGTCATCTAGACCATGATTTTGCACTTAGTGCAAGAACTGTTAGCTTGAGCACTAAAGCAGGTGAAAAAGTAGCTTTTGTTATGGAAAGTACTTCTACTCAACCTGTAACAACCAAGCTTTCACTTCAAGCAGTTTCTACACTTCCCAATGTTTCACTCTCTTTCTCAAAAGAAGAGATAGATAGTGGAAATGGTTTTGAACTCTCAGCTTCTGTTCCAAATGATGCAAGACCTGGAAGCTATCAGATATTTGTTACAGCAAAAACCTCTTTGGAGCTTAGCCATACAACAACTCTGCAACTCAATGTAGTACGTGATACACCTGTCACAGGTCGTGTAGCAATACTTACAAACAATCCAGGAAATTCAGTTACTCCTCAACTTCAAATTGACACTAAAAATGTAACACATATGGTCTGGCAGGATGATAGCGAAGGTCGGTCACAGATCTTTTATGCACATGCCAGTGATGGAGAAGACTTTTCTACTCCAGTAAATATCTCAAGAAGCTTTGAAGGGGCTTTTAGTCCTCGTTTCAAAATTGATAGAAAAGGTTCTATCCACGTAGTTTGGCAAGAAAAAAACCGTTCTCAGGAGATTATAGTCTACACACGCTCGGATGATGCTGGTATGAGCTTCACACCTAAAAAAGTAGTCTCAACTTTTTTTGAATCGGCAACCGATCCAACAATAAATAGTGCTGAAGATAACTTAGTAACTATTGTTTGGAGTGGAAAACCAAAACTTGACCAACCTCTGACAGGGCTATTTTTAGTCAGATCTATTGATGGTGGAGATACTTTTACAGAACCAAAACTAGCTGTAGAGTCTAAACAAAAGATCTTTTTTGAGCCAGTTTTAGCAGGAGATGGTCGAGAACCGATATATCTTGCCTTTACACAAATGCAAGTTACTGGACAACGATTTTCATCATTTACTTTTTCAAGCTCAGTTATGTATGTGCGTTCCACAGATGGTGGCAAAACTTTCAGTGAGCCTTTCAATATTGTATCTAATTTTAGTCTTACTGACTCACCATCATTAACAACAAATGGCAACGGTACACTAATAGTTAGCTTTGCAGGATTTGACCTGCGTGAACCATTTCCAAGCCGTGAAATTTATGTCTCACGCTCATTTGACAGTGGAAAAAGTTTCACTCTCCCTTCAGTTATATCTTTTGGTAATGGAGATTCAACTAGAGTTAGTATTGGTCTCGACAAGTTCGGTAATCTAGTAGTAGTCTGGCGTGATACACAGATACTCAACTATGACATCTTTTTGAGCCGCCTTTTTGTTGGTGAAACCAGCTTCTCTGGACCATTAAATATTTCACAAACTCCAGGAATTTCTGATAACCCTTCTTTAGCTATTGATCAAAATGGAGATATATCCATTGTTTGGGAAGATGACTCTTCTGGCAGTAACAATATAATGATGCGAAACCTTAAATCAGATGAGTTTACAATTCCTGCAGTTACTCGATTTATGCCAAAAGAAGCTACTGTAGGAGACACAATCACTGTTGAAGGAGTAAACCTTGCTGATGCAGGAGAGGCTAGAATAGGTAACCTCAGTGCAAGAATTGAGAGTAGAAGTAATAGTTCTATAACTATTTCTGTACCTTTTGGAGCCGTAACAGGCCGCATACTTGTGGCAACACCTACAGGATTTACCCGCTCTCTTGATGATGTAGTAGTCACAGGCAAAGTTTCGGCTGTTCCTTCACGTATTGACTTTGATAGGATTAAACAAGATAGCTCTGTAGTTCGTCAGGTTAAGATAACTAACCGTGCAAATAGCATGCGCCGAATATTAGCTGCAACTGCAGATACAACAGCATTTACAGTCTCTGGCACAAGATTTCCTGTGTCACTACTTCCTGGTCAAACTACTGACATCTCTGTCACCTTTAGACCATCACGAGCTGGTTTCCAGTCTGGTAGAATACTTATCTCCACAGACGATTCATTGAGTGGGCAGATGGTTCTATCCTGTAGCGGCCTTGCACAAGATTCCCTATCACCAAGAACTAGCCTTGACTTCCCAAGAGGTGATGAAGTACTGAAAGCAGGTGAACGGTTTGAGATTGGGTGGAAAGCTACTGACAATACAGCCATAGTCTCACAACAACTTCTCCTTTCAACTGATGACGGAAAAAGCTATCCAATACTCATTTCAGATAACCTCCTCAACCAGAGATTTTTTACTTGGACTGTACCAAAAATAAAAACCAAAACAGCAAAGATTAAAATTGTTGCGGTAGATGTTGAAGGCAATGTGGGTGAAGCAGTCTCTAATGGAAATTTTGAGATAAAGTTGAAGTAGGTTGATACTTCAACTTTATCTATCTCTAATTACGCTTCATAGACATTAGAGTTAAAAATCTTGTAATAGAGAGCCTGTTTGTCTTTATCTATGAAAGGATACAGAAGAAGTAAGAAGCAGACATTGGAAAGTAAGTTCTTGACTATCTCTCTAGCTAAAGCTTTGCCAAAGCCAAGAAATTGACCATTCTGA
>JAEUQL010000142.1 GCA_016789295.1 Blastocatellia bacterium
AGCCGAACGCGGTCTACTGACCATTGGTGGTCGTACTCCTGATGCCTCCCTTGCAGGCCGACTTTACACAGACATTCAGAGAAATGGGGAAAATTCTCCATTCATTCAGGTAGGGCCAAGGAAATATGCTCTACGAGAATGGTGCCAAACCCCGCCAAAGCCAGAACCTCCACAATCAAAACTCAAAGAGGCTTTAATGAAACTGAGTTATGACCGTTTGAGAGAAAAAGTCTATAGCTCTATTATGTCTCTGTCTGAAGAGTTTAGAGGTGTCTTTATAAAAGAGTTGATAGCAGGAATGCGCACCGCAGGGGCAAATGTGACCAATCATCTACTTCTGCTTGGGGTTCACTCTGGTTCGACGGAAGCTGCATCAGCAAGTGACATAGCATTGCTGTTGAGATACTACAGGATCAATCATCCAAAAACATTTGATGAGGCTGTTGCTATAATTGAGAAATTTTCAGAGATGACAGACCTATTGTGTGAACAAGAAGCCGAGCCTCAAGAAGCTCTTTCCAGAGTAGACCGCTTTCGTAGCAAACTCTTTTCTGCAAGAGAAGATAAGTTTTAGATATATCCCCGCAACAAGTTGCGGGGTCTTCAGATCAGCTTAAAAGTTTCTGCCCCATAACATATAAGAGACTAAAGTTTGAGAGATTTTAGATAGCTGCGCAGAGGTGGCCCAAGATCTCTTCTCTTTAGCGCAAGCTCTACTGTTGCAATGAGAAAACCAAGCTTGTCTCCACCATCGTGCCGCCTTCCTTCAAACTTGCAAGCATAAAAAGGTTTTGACTTAAGCAATTGCCGCATTGCATCGGTAAGCTGTATTTCGCCACCTGTTCCTCGACCAGTCGATTCAAGTACAGGAAAAAGATCTGGTGTAAGTATATAACGGCCAATAATGGCAAGATTTGAAGGGGCTTGTTCGTAAGGCGGCTTCTCGACCATATCTTTGATCTTATAGACTTTTTCGTCTATCTGCTCGACAGAGACTACTCCAAATTTGGATATGTCTGGTCCATCAATTTCAGCAACTCCAATAACTGGTGACTGGTAGGTTTCATAAACCTCCATCATCTGCTTTAAGCAGGGAGTCTCTGCATCGATTATGTCATCAGGTAGCATTACTGCAAAAGGTTCGTCTCCAACCATGTCACGACTTACCAAAACTGCATGCCCAAGGCCAAGTGCCTGTCTCTGACGCACATAAGAAAGCTTGACGTGTTCGTAGACTTTACGCAGTTGTGCCAGAGTTTCATGCTTTCCACGTTCTTGCAGAGCCTGCTCTAGTTCAAAGCTAATATCAAAGTGGTCTTCAATAGTCTGCTTTCCACGACCCGTGACCAGGATGATCTGTTCTATACTACTCTCTATAGCTTCCTCTATTACATACTGAATCAGTGGTTTATCAACTAGAGGAAGCATCTCTTTGGGAATAGATTTTGTAGCAGGAAGAAAACGAGTTCCAAGTCCGGCTGCTGGATAGACTGCCTTGCGAACTTTTTTCATTACTCAAACCTCATGAAATGGGATAATATCGATATTCTATATGAGATAATAGCTGGGTTAGAATAACACACTATCTCAATTCAGTGTTAGAAAGAGATTTCGCACCAAAATAGTTACGCTTTCTTGGCAAAGCAGTTGTTGAAAAAGTCGTAAACTTATTAATAATATTGTTGTATTTTAACCCTAAACCATTAAAAATCTATTTGGCTTGAGATTTCTCACGACTTATGATTCCTCCTAACACAATACTAAACAATCGTTACCAAATTGTTAAGCTGCTTGCCAAAGGTGGTATGGGAGCAGTTTATGAAGCGTTTGACCAAAGACTTGGCAACATTAGGGTTGCCGTAAAAGAGACTTTGACTACTAGTGATCGTCTTCGTGAAGCATTTGAACAAGAAGCTATATTGCTGGCGAAGCTCCGACATTCAGGACTGCCACGTGTTATTGATCACTTTACAAGTGATGAAGGGCAGTTTCTAGTTATGGAGTTTATTGAAGGCGAAGACTTGGGTGAAGAACTAAAAAGTAGTTCCAGAAAATTTCGTCTTGAAGATGTGCTAAGTTGGGCAGAGCAGGCTCTTGAAACGCTACACTACCTACATACTTTTCAGCCTCCCATCATACACAGAGATATAAAGCCAACAAATATCAAGCTCACTTCTCAAGGCCAGCTAGTACTGCTAGATTTCGGTTTGGCTAAGGACAAAGACGAAAGCTTAGTTAGTGGATATACAGCCAACTATGCTGCTCCAGAACAGATAACTGGAGAAGGAACTGATCCGCGTAGCGATCTCTACTCACTTGCTGCAACCCTCTACCATCTACTTGCTGGTAGCTCTCCTGCAGATGCAATGAAACGCATGGTTGCCAGCACAAGAGAAGGGCCAGATCCACTTATTCCACTCTACAAGATCAACCCCGAAGTTCCAGAATCGATTTCAGGAATCTTGAAGAAGGCAATGGCTCTCGACAGGAAAGATCGTTTCCAGAATGCAGCCGAGATGTTGGCTCAAATAAAACGTGCTACAAGGCGTGAGCAGAACCCAATGGAGACGGCTGTTATAGACCCAGCTCAAACTACAAGTTTTGCAAAAGAGCATAGAACTCGCGGAGCAAGAGTAGAAGAAAAGCCGAATACAAAGACAGATACAGTAGAGCAAGTTAGTGCTAGTTCTAATAGTGGTTCTAGAACCATTCTGATAGCAACTTTAGTAGTAGTAGCTGTTGCAGTAGGGCTTTTAGGCTATTCATATTTTGGTTCAGAAAAAAATGGAAAAGAGGCCACTTCTTCGACAGCCACACCACCACAGGTTTCCGCACCACCCACAACATCAACCTCGTCTACGAAGACAGGTCAAGAGGTTGAAGTGTTTGCTCCAAAACCTATGCAACTGGAATACTATCTTGTAACTGAGAATGGAAAACAGTTAACAGGAAGCCCACTTGGTGGCTTAAAGGAAGGAGAAAAGTTTAAGTTTCGTATTAAGAGTACAGAGTTTGGCTACCTCTATATAACAACTCCACAGCAGACTCTTTTAACTGAACAGCCTACAAAAGAAGCCGGTTTGCAAAGTAACATAGTGGAAGCAGGTACGGAGTTGGAATTTCCTCTAAAAGGTTGGTTGAGAAGATCAAGAATCTCAACCTACTTTCTAATACTTTCAAAGAAGCCAGTTGTTACACTCTCATTTCTTAGTGAACCAGGTTATAGACTACTCAGTTTAGAGCAACAGGCCGATCTAGAAAAATTTGCAGGTGATTGGATAGCAAAAAACTCAACTAGTACAAATTTGACTGAAAGTAGTTCTGGAGCCAAGGTAACAAAGGTTTCTGGCGATCAAGTAGATGGAGTATTTCTTTTTAAGCTATCTATGGAATGAGTAGAGTGTAACTTAAATTTTCTTGGTGTTTGTTGAGTCGTGTTTAGAGGTTACAAGATAGTACAAGTGTACTATCTTGTACTATCTAATTACTCCCAATTCTTTTGAGCTTGTGCCCAAACATACTCAGCTACTGCTTGCATTTCGTCTTCAGTCAAATCTCCATCGAATGCAGGCATGATGGCTTTACCTTCTTTGACTCGCACTTTAATTTCTGCTGGACCATTAAATCCATTTGCCTTGAGTGCGTCCATTTTCAATGTTTTGTCTGGCTCGATAGTATTGTCTCCACCATCGTGACAGCCTGAACACCTTGAATCAAAAACCTCTGCTCCGATAGCTAACCGATCTTTTTCATCGCCTTTTTTCTCTTCTGCTTTTTCACTCTTA
Organism: Blastocatellia bacterium; assembly: GCA_016789295.1. Lineage (GTDB taxonomy): Bacteria > Acidobacteriota > Blastocatellia > Chloracidobacteriales > JADJPF01 > JAEUQL01. The sequence continues at coordinate 3,786 of JAEUQL010000142.1, forward strand.
TGGTCTTGTTTTGAGTACTCAGCTACTGCATTAAGGTTGGTCAAAGAGAAAATGATAATAGACAAAAGAATTGCGAACAATTTTACCTGTCGCATTCAACTCCTCCTCTGAAAAATGTTCAGCACGTATAGAAATACGGACTAATATATAAACTGGATTGGGTAGAACCTATTTAAAGCAAAAAGGGTACAGGTTTCCAGAAGTCTTCGCTTAAAATTTCAAAGGTGGCAACTTCTGGGCAGAATTGAAAATATAACCCCAAACTCGCTGCCTTACAAAATCTATTAGGATTAGACTCGTCGTAAGCTAAATAGATTTAAAGAATTACTACAGCTAAAATCTAGTTTTTGTAATCTAGAAAGGTTGAATGGAGATGATCCAAACCAACATCAGTGCATTTTTGGGCATAGCATTTGTCTTAATTGGAGCGATCAATGTTTGGCTGATGTTTCACGCATCCAGCCGAATGAAGGAGAAAGGGGCTAATGCTCTACTCACTCAAGCTCACAGGATAGGCGGGTATCTTTTCATAGCACTATTCTGTTTTATGAGCTACTACATGGTTATTCGCATGCAGAGCATGCCTGAAGATGTAGCACTAAGGCCAATGGTTCATATGACATTGGCCATGCTTCTTGTGCCACTACTGTTTTCTAAAGTTTTGATTGCACGCTACTACAAAGCTTACTACTCGATACTTCTTCCATTAGGTCTAATAATTTTTACTCTTGGATTTGTTTTGATAGCAATCACCTTGGGACCATACTATCTACACCGAGCAACGATGAAAGAGATATCTCTTGAATCTATAAATATGGGTAAAAGTCAGATAGACCTTGTGGCTGCAAGTGATCTGCTAAGAAAGCGATGCGCTACTTGCCACAACCTTGACCGAGTTGTTAGTGCAAGGAAAGATGCCAAAGGCTGGCTCGAAAACGTCAACAGGATGCGTGCATTGCCAGGTGCTAACATATCGGAAAGAGAGGCTAGAGATATAATCTCCTACCTTGTTTCCCAAATGGCCATAGACAGTTCTACAGAAGAAGGAAAAGTAGCTGTTGGCAAAGGGATAATAAATGCACATTGCGGCCAATGCCATACGCTCAATATAGTCTACAGTGCTTTTAAGAGTCCAGATGAGTGGAAAAGTACTGTTGAAAGAATGGAAGTCTATTCAGGCGATGGTTTTTTGAGACAGTCTGAGAAAGAGGAGTTGTTGAAGTTTTTGGCCGATACACAGACTCCTGAAGCAGAAGCCAAAAGAAAAGAGCAGGCAAATAGCGAAGCAGTAGCCAAGATGGAGAACTCTAAACTACCTGAGCAGATGAACTCTTCTCCAGCTTCTAACTTACCAGCCGGTATTGTCTTAGCGGTTGTCGCTCTTTTGTTTGGGCTGCTAGTGATACGGCGTCCTGGAGGAGAGCCTGTCTTTGACCTTGCAGCTTTGACAAGTCTTAAGAGAGTTTTCAAAATCGGTAAGGAGAAGCAAAACCAACCACAGCAAAACCAGCCACAACAGAATCAGGCCAAAGATGCCAACGCAGAGATCCGGAGAAGATCCTTGCCTCTCCTACTTGCACGTGTGGAGAACCAGACATCAGAGGCAAAAAGTTTGAGGTTTCTGCTTCCCGAAGGAGAGACTTTCAACTTCAAACCAGGCCAGTTTCTCACTTTTAATTGGGAAGTAGATGGTAAAAAGGTTATACGTTCTTATTCCATATCTTCCTCTCCTACACAGACTGGTTATGTAGAGATTACTCCAAAACGTATTCCCAACGGCCTTGTTTCTACTTACTTGACTGAAAAGGCAAGTGTAGGGCTTACGGTGCAAGCAAAAGGGCCTTCAGGGTTGTTCTACTTCGACGATAGTATTAAAAAAGTGCTGTTTATTACGGCTGGTAGCGGCATAACTCCAGTAATGTCTATGCTACGTTACATAGACGACAAGTGTTTACCTGTGGAAGTAGGTCTTATCTACAGTGTACGCAAGCGTGCAGACATAATCTTTGAACGGGAACTGGCTCTTCTGCAGTCTCGTTTGCCAAACTTCCGCTCTATCATAACCTTGACTCGGCCAGATACTGGTTGGGCTGGTCAGTCGGGCCGACTCAGCCGTGCAATGGTGCAGCGTTGCATAAATGACATCGAAGGAGCTACCTGCTTTATCTGTGGGCCAAAAGCTTTTATGGAGAAAGCTATAGAAATACTAAAAGAGCTAGGAGTTCCAGACAGCCACATTAAGCAGGAAAGCTTTGGTGGCCCACCTGTAGTCTTTACGGGATCTTTTGACAATGCTACGGCTGCATCGATACTTGCAGCCGCAGAGAAGGCAGAAGAGGCAAAGGCAGCATCAAACAGAGATTTCTGGTCTGCACCCGTGACCATTCGTGCAGAAACTCCTATTGGACAAGCAGAGTTTGTTAGATCGGGTAAGGTTTGCGATATTACAGAAGGTCGAACACTGCTTGAAATAGCAGAGATCAATGCTGTGGCTATACCTTCTAGCTGTCGTCAAGGTCAATGTGGAACTTGTGTCACAAGGCTCATCCAGGGTGAAGTAGCTATGGATGCGGAAGATGGACTCGATTCAGACTTGAAAGAAGAGGGCTACATTTTGACCTGTGTTGGGCGTGCAAAAGGTAATGTAAAACTCGACGCTTAAAGGCTTTGCATAGATAGATCTACTGGTGTGGGCTTTTCCCATCGCCAGTGGCCACAAAAAGAGGACTAAATTTTTGTGGCCACTCTGTGCTATCCTCATAGCTAAATTTTTACTCTTTAATTTAGTGCAAAACTTATGAAAATCTGCCCAACTTGTAACTCCAAGTTTGAGGACTATGTTACATTCTGTACAAAAGACGGAGAAATACTTGAAGAAGATCTAGAGTCGATGATAGGCAAGACTCTGGATGGCCAGTACGAAATAGAAGCTCTTTTAGGTAAAGGAGGAATGGGGACAGTCTACCGAGCGCGTCACATCTTGCTTGGAGACCAGGTTGCAATCAAGCTCCTCCCTCCTAGCTTGAGCGGAAATTCTGAGTCTCTACGCCGCTTCTTGCGTGAAGGGCAAGCTGCCAGGAAGTTTCATCATCCAAACGTTGTTACTGTACACGACCTCAGAAACACGCCAGAAGGCCAAATATATATGGTGCTTGAGTATATAGATGGCCGCACTCTTACAGAAGAGTTGAAAGAGCATGGAACTTTTACTCCTGCAGAAGCCGTGGCGATATTATCTCCTATTGCCAGTGCTCTCAACGCCGCACACGCAGTAGGGGTAGTTCACAGAGATTTAAAGCCTGATAATATAATGCTAGGCAAGAATGCAGAAGGTCACCGTATAGTCAAACTTCTCGACTTAGGTATTGCAAAAGTAAAAGATACTAAAGAAGCATCACTAACACTAAGTGGCCAAATACTTGGCACACCTCCTTACATGTCTCCTGAACAATGGGGGAGTGCTACAAAAGATGGCGGTGAGAAGATAGATGGGCGCTCAGATATCTACAGCCTAGCAGTAGTGATGTTTGAACTTATAGCTGGCTACAATCCATTTGATGGAGAGACTATACAAGAAATAGCTACTCAGCACGTTTTCAATCCACCTCCCTTAATACACGAACATGCACAGGGTATTTCAGAAAGCTTTAGCCGGGTATTAGCCCGTGCCCTATCAAAGAAAAGGGCAGATAGACCTTCAACTTGCCAAGAATTTATAGCCGAGCTGGAGACTGCTCTTAAAGATTTCTGTACTCTGACAGAAAAGATTTCCCAGCCTCAGAATTTGGTTACAGGCTCTCTCAAAACTAAGGTCTTTGCTGAAGATCCCTACAACACCAGAATTAGTGTCTCAGATCCTCTTGTAACAAAAAGGGCAGTTCTAGAGTTACCTCTTTCAAGCTTTGATTTTGAGACAGTTATTGTCAACAATGAAGGAACTATAATAAATGGTCAAGGTAGTCGAGCTTACTCTTTCTTGGAAGATGTCGGTAATGGGATAATGATGGAGATGGTTGCAATTCCAGATGGAAGCTTCATTATGGGTTCACCCGAAACCGAACTAAAACGCCTTAAAGAAGAAGGACCACAACACCAAGTAAATGTCTCAAAATTCCTTATTGGCCGTTATCCTGTGACACAAGCACAATGGAAAGCTGTTTCAGGTTTTCCAAAAATCTACAGAGAACTCAACCCAGACCCTTCTAAATTTCGAGGTGACAACCTCCCTGTAGAAAATGTCTCTTTTGATGATTGTGAAGAGTTCTGTGCAAGACTTTCTGCCCGAACAGGTAGACCTTACTCTTTGCCAAGTGAAGCGCAGTGGGAATATGCTTGCCGGGCTGGCACTACTACGGCTTTCTATTATGGTGACACCATTACTTGGGAGATAGTAAATTTTAATGGCAACTTCCGTTATGCTGCTGCTCCAAAAGGTATCTATAGAAGCTCCACAACTGCTGTTGGAGAAGTAGGTTTTCCAAACCTTTTTGGCCTGTCAGATATGCACGGCAACATTTGGGAATGGTGTGGAGATGTATGGCACGATGCCTACACTGATGCACCAAATGATGGAACAACTTGGTTTGGTGATACAGACCCTTCAAGGCGAGTAATGCGTGGTGGTTCCTGGTACACCAACAGTGCACTCTGTCGCTCTGCCACACGCACAGCTAGCCAATCTTCTTCTAAAAGTGACTTTGTAGGACTACGAGTTGTTATCTCGATAGCTTGGGAAATCTAATGAAAACAGTCGTTGTTACTGGTGGTAATAACGGCTTAGGCTTTGAAGTTGCTAAAAAAATAGCGACCGATAAAAGATGGCACGTTGTTCTTGCTTGTCGTGACAGTTCAAAGGCAACAAAAGCAGTAGCAGCGATAAAAAAGAAGACAAGCAACCTATCT
>JAEUQL010000143.1 GCA_016789295.1 Blastocatellia bacterium
CTACTTCAATATTTTCTGCAAAATCCTTTCTTGTAACAGACTGCTCTGTTACTATTGGTTTTGCTTTAATCTCTACAGGTGCTATGAACTCTTCCTGAATTGATTTTTTTTCTAAATCTTCTAAAGATGGTTCCAGGTTAGCAACAAGGCCAGCTTCTACAAGTTCGTCTGATGTAAGAATTTTTATTTCTGTATTACGCCAAGACAGTGACTCTTTTGAGCCTTTAAGATTTAGAACAAACCCTTTTCTTTCAGCCTTGAAGTCAGGTATCCCAGACTCAAGTTTAGATATAACTTCATCTAGCTCTTTGAGGCGTTGTTTTGTTCTTATCAAACCGTAACGCCATGAACGGTATAGATAAAAACGCAAAATAGCTACAAGTCGTGAGCGTTGCAATACGTGGTCTATCCTAACAGGATTGATCTTAAAAAAGAGATCACGAAAGACATTTTCAGTAGCTTCTATTTGATCAACTATTCGGTCAAGAAATTTTTCTGATGGTGTATTTATAGATTCAGAGCGGTATTTGACCTCAATAAAAGTTGCTATCAAGCGGTTTCTATGGAAGTTTATCTGTAAAATGTCACATCTAGGTCTTTCGGCTTCTTCAAGTCGATGTTTTGCTTTTGAACCGAAAAGTTCAGGGTGAGAATCTACAGGGATGATTATCGAATCTTCAAGATCCCCGCAAGAATGAAGATAGCAAGCAACAATACCTAAACTAACAACTTCTTTTGCTTTCTTATCGTCACCAAAAACTCTTAGTGCAAGCCTACCAGAGATAGCTTTTAGACGGTTGAGTATAGTTTTAACACTCACTTCTATCAAACTAAATCCAAGTTGTTTCATTGCTCTGCTCATTATTTCTTCAATCTCTTCTCTATGTGAAGTAGTTACAAGCATTCTATGGCCAAGACCTTCTAGAAACTCTGGAGAATAGTCAAGTAGGTATTGTTGAGCTACTCTTTTTAAGTTTTCATCCATAGGGTTGTCATAAAATTCTACTCCAAAGAATCTATCAAGTGTTATTACCCAGTCGGAAAAATTGTGAAGTGAGTCGACTCTGCTTCGCTCTTGAGTAGAAAGCCTGGCTGTAATTGCTAGAGTCTGGTCTGTTGCTGGTGTCACCAGTTTGGCCATCGCAGAAAGATAATCTCTTTGGCTATCGACAAGACTGTTGGTGTAATAACTGGCAACAGGATGTCGCTCGCGTGGTGAATCTAGAGGAAAATTTAAAAGATGATTCCAAACAGCCTCTGCTTCATTAGATTGAAAATGTGGTAGAAACCTGACTAGCAGGCCGTGTAGTGATGAACTATCACCAAAATCTACATTACTGATAGCACTAAGCTTGGGTGTTACCTGGTCAGTAGCCAAAGTTACGTTAACATCATTTGCAGAAGCTTCAATAGTTTCACTATCTCTAACGGCTATTACACAAAGTGGTGATAGCTGGTTATATCTTCCTTTTGGTTGTTCATCGTAAAGTTGTTTCTGGAGTTCTGCTAGTGGCTCAAGGGTCAGAGGTAGAGGCTGGTATGTATAGGCTGTAATTTCAAGCCTTGCTGGAACAGTACTGTTTTCTTCGTTGTTTGAAATATAGAGATGGCGCAGTGCTTCTGCAGCAAAACTTCCAGAACCTGGATTGATAAGTGCTACTTTGAGAGTTTCAAGGTAGGGGTGAATTTTCCTATAAGCTTTCAGTTCATCTGTTATCCTAGTAGGTGGTAAATCTGCTAGAGAAGCTTCAGTTTCTTGTAGACCTACTGTCATAGCTACATCGGCCGCAAGTCTTGCTGGATCTTTTACACCTAACGGAAGACCTACTCCCCAAAAAAATCTTAAGTTCTGAACAAAAAGAAAGCTATCACCTTTTACGCTGTAGATAAAAGCTGGCCAATTGAGTGGAGCAACACGCGACACCAGTTCCAGATCTATAAGCCTACTCCTTTCTTTAGAAGTTTTTATCTTGAGTATTTCTGCCTGCCAGTGTTGTAACAGTTCTGTGTAAGCAGCATACCAGAAGAGCCTGAGTGGGTGTGTAGGCATAACAATTACTGCTGGCTCAGAAACTTTTTCTGTATGAACTATTTCAATGTGTAGTGTATCTATAGCTAGTGCCAGAGGAAGAATCTCTTTACTGCTATTAGTCAGAAGCTCACGATATGATTGGTTATAGTTTTTGATCTTTCTCACGATATCTTTGTTCAGGTCGGCTGTTTCTACTAGTCCAGAAGTGGCTTGAAGAGAGAAGGCTTTAAAAAGCTCACGCCGTTTTTTAAGAAAATTTGCTCCTGCATCTGTGAACCATAATGGTGAAGGATCTGTTTTAACTATATCTTCAAGAGGTTTCAATTTCTCAGATGAGTCTATTTTGGCAAAATAGAGACCAGCATCATCAGGATTTCTGATGACCTCTTGTTCTAGTATCTTCAAGATTGGACTCATGCCAATCCTGACAATTTTTCTACTATTTATTGTTACGTTATAGTAAGAAAGCTCCCTTTCATCCCACTCTCCTGCTGATTCTTGTATTTGATCAATTTGTGTCTGTACAGCAGTTTTCAATCTACCATAAGGTAGTGATTGCAAAGTATCGCGTTTATGTTTAATAGGAATTTCGGAGAGAGAAATCTGTTCATCTGAAAGCCAGAATTCTGTGCTATAGCCTTCTATAGGTATTCTTTCAATATTACGGAGTTGGTTACCATTCTCATCTAGTCCTATAACTTTAATTTGAACTGCACGGCTACGAAGAGTTTCAACATCGATGTCAAGGGATAGAGAAGCACGCCGGACTTTGGCAGACACTTTTGTTTTAGGCAGTTCTACTTCAAAAAGATCTCCTTGAGAGTCTTCTCGTGCTGTTACAAGTTCGGCTTGCCAGTGGGCTAAATTTTCAGGAGAGCTAGGAACAGAGTTCCATTTAACAGTTACTTTTGCTTTTGTTCCTACAGTTGCTATTGGCTGTGTTCCTTGACCGTTTGGCTGGCGTAAACCTGTGTAAATTTCGACTTGCCCAGAAAAATCAACAAAAGGGAGCACTTCTATGGCTTCTAAGTCTGATGTACCAAGTGACTCAAAGCTCCATCTTTCAAAAGTTAGCTCTCCTTTATATGGTTCTTGAGAGAGACGTTCAAGCCAGGAAAGCTCTCTCAATCTACGCCCCTTAAAATAAGTGAAAAGTTGATCTTTTACTCCTCCCTTTTTCAACTTGAGTGATTCGAGTCTCTCCTCGATTGAGGTCTGTGCACGTCTAGGTCTAGCGAGTAGATCGACAGACTGTTTATTTATGTCAAGCCTCTCGACTAATGATGAACCGCTCAGGTCTGGAATCAGACCAATGCGCCACATTTCCAAACCGGTAGATTCAAAGGTAGGATTTTGGGCGATTGTACTTAAATAATCAACCCACTTTTCTGCAGTAGGCTCTGTTTGCCCTGTCAGCACAGTACGTATCTGTCTTACAATCTCTCTAATTTCTCTAGGAAGCTCTGTTAGTAGATTTTTAGCTATGGATTCAAAGCAGGTTTCTAGATCGAAAGAAGCAAATGAGTTGACAAGAGAACTGGCAGTAGAGTCTATTTTTCCAGTTGGAATAAATATGCAGAGTTTATGTTCCTTACGGTTTCTTATCTCTATAGCTTTTTCAGGCAGTATCTGTATCTCATTTTTCAACTCTAAAGAAAGTAGGTATGCCAAGGTATCAGCTTTGAGCTTTGACCTTAGTAGTTTACATACTTTTTCTGCATCCATTGCTGTGAGGTGGTCAACACGTAGGCAATGGCCAAGAGAGGCTGTTTTTAACTCTTTTGCAATAGTTTGAGCCAAATGTTCAAGTAGTAGAAGAGAAAGGCTAGCCACTATTTAGCCTCCTGTTGAAGAGGATCTGACAAATATTGTGCAGTAAAATCATCTGACAAAACCTGAAAAAAGCCCATTTGTCGAAGCCTTCTTTTCATTGCTTCCATATTTTCGTGCGATGCAGCACGAGCCGAAGCAGAATCTAGAAAGTCTGGAGGTCTATCAACTATAATGCCATAACGATTCTCTAGGAAATGTAGAAAATCTATCAATCGAAGCCTTCTTTTTACCTTGGTAGAGGTTAGGTTTGCTGATATGTCTTCAACCATTGCTAGGTGCACAAGTGTTGCAAGCAGATCGTCACTCATAGAATATCGCCAATTTCTTTTGCCTTGAAAATTTCCAACCAACAAGCCAAAAGGCTTTCTAAGCCCACCAACACTCCAATACCACATTACATAAGACTCAACAGCCTTTTTTCCTTGTGCTTCTGATAAAAGTGCTACATTAAAATCCAGTGGATTTTTTGATACTAATTCTTTTTCCTCAAACCATTTTTCTAGCTCTTCTTTTTCGGTCTCTGTTGCCAGGTCTAAGCTTTCTTTTTTTATGCTACACACTTCAGCATGTGCATCAGCAAGTATATCTGGATTGTTTTGTAAAGACAGTAGTGATTGTAGATAGTCTATTGTAGAAAGTTTTTCAATCGATTTTTTCAATTTAGCCTGACTTTGAACAAATCTATCTATTGTACGTAGTAGGATAACACTTTCGAAATAAGCCCTTAACTCTTCAAGGTCTCTTTCAACACAAATTCTTGCAAGTTGATCGCTATCTGACGCTCGGTTACGAGTAAAGTCTACATAGATTTGTGGCAGTGAAGCAGTTTCTTGCATAACAGCAGTAGTAGCTGTCGCAACGAGTTGGTTAGTTGCATAGAAGAGCTTGAGTGTATAGATAAAAAGTTCAAAATTTATTAGTGCCATCAAGTTATTTGTTAAGGAGAACGGTGTTAATAAAGTATGATAGGCAAGTATATAAGAAATTAAATCTTGACCTAACTGTTTGGCTACTTTGGGTAGTGCAGGCTCCACTGCTATTCTGCTTTCACGTTTGGAAGCTTCTGTTGGTTCAAATCCATCCAAATAGCAGATAGAAAGTAGAGTATTCACATCCAATTCTGTCTCTCCATCATAGTGACCGTCATATTTTGGGCCACTTCCTATATTGACACCTCTTGCAAATGCTTCCCGAAATAGATGGTCTACCAATGTTTCGGGCTTGATGGTTTCATTGCTACTTTGTGCAGCCGCGCACAGAAGCGAATAGATAAAAGTGTGAACTCCACGTTGTCTTCGTACTTCTGGAGGTAAACCAGCTTTATAGCAGAGTATAGTTAGAGGTATTATATATTCTATTTGTTGAGTGTAATGACTTTTCCCCAGTCTACCCATTTTTACGACAGTTGAACGAATCCATCGATCTAATAAGCGTTTTCCAGAAGAGTCTTTAAATCCTTGTAGACGCGGATGCTCAATCAGTAGATCGAGATATTTATTATATTCTGTTGGATTATTGGTTCTACTACTGTGCTGTTTTCCGCCAGTGATGATCAAGTAGAAGAGGGACGGAAGAAGTCTTTCAACATCAAAATCGTTCATTTCTGCAGAAAAAAGCCTATCAAAACTGTAACCTCGACAATCTTTTGGTAGTTCTAGTTTCAATTTTCTACCTCCTGTCGTTTAAGTGAGCCTTTATCTGCTTTAACTCTGCTAAATTTCTTGCCACTTTCTATTATTAATACATCACTTGTAGAGCAGGCAAGAAGTCTATTTTTAAAAATAGCAAGGTCTTCTATAAGTACTTGCTGCTCTTTTGCTCCAGTTAGAACTCCTTCACACGCTTTTGAGATAAATTCAAACAGGTCTAGGCTTATGGTTAGGCTTGGAAATCCACTTTTGTGCTCAAGTAGCAACTGGTCGGGTACTTCTTCCGTAAACTCTAATCCTGAGAAAGTGCGTCCAATTTGAAAATTTGATATTGGGAATTGTTTGACTACAGCTATTTCGGAATCCTGGTTAATTCTAAACGAAAGTGTATTATTACAAGCAGAGTCAGGAACTCCATCTATCTTTGAAATTCCTCTTGTAAGCCTTTTCAGTAACAGTTCTTCGTCAATTTTTCCAAAAAGAGCTGATACAAAATCCCAGTAATAATGATAAGCAAAAAGTTGTTTGGTTTCTGGTAGGTCAAGCAGATGGCCATTACCTTCAAAGAAGTAGCGTCTTTTTATGGTTGCAAGCCAGTACTGCTCTGTTAGGGTTTGGGTTGTTGTATAAACCTGATTGATTTTAGGACGAAGCGGTGCAGTAGTAAAGATAGACTCAAGATCTTGTGCTGACTGTCGGTGAAAATAGATAAATCTATCAAGTCTTGGGTTGGCAACCAAAGCAGGGTCTAAATGATACCATTGATCTAACAATAGATCGGGGAGCTTTCTTTTATCAAAAGCAGCGTTAAAATAGAGTCTTTGTGAAAATGATAGTGATGAAATCTGTCCTTCAAGTTCTTGGTGTATATCTTCGCACGATAGGTCGTGAGTAATTAAAAATGCAAGAGCGGATCTCAGATCGCGCACTGTAGGTCTGTGTTCACGTTGTAGATGAACAGCAAATATCAAGTGATGAAGCCCTGACACAATCGATTGTCGCAAGTTTGTATCACTAAAAGAGAGTACATTAAAACGGATGGGGCAATCATTTTTTGCTAAACAGCTATTACAGATTTCCCATCTTCTATCATCTACAAACTGAGCCATTATTGCAGAAAAAAAAGAAGATTCTTGTGCCGAGTATGCAACAAGAGAACGTCTTTTGAGATCGACTAAAATAACTTCTGAATAGCTTGTTTTTCCTTCAAGAAACTGTTCACGAAAACCATTCCAAAGCCAAGAGTACTGGCTTGAATATTTCTCAAAAAAATCTAGAAGCCTTCCATCATTTGCAGCTACAATAGCTGTATATTTATCGTTTATGGTGTTAGATAGAGGGTGTAAGATATTATGTAGTAATTGATCAGAACTCTTTTCTTGGTGTGATTCTGAAGCATCATTAATTGCAGCAAACTCTCTATTATTTAATCTGTAATGCCAGCCAGATGGGTCTTCTTCTACAAGTACAGCTCCTAGATTTCTCAGGTGACTGCGTGTACGTTGAAGGAAGGCAGTCTTTCCATCGCCTGGATTTCCGGAAAGAATAACCAGTCGAAATTTTCCTGAAAGAATTGCTGGTAAGAGGTGGGTATCTAGTGGTGTAGGAACATAAGTGCTGGTTGCAAATTCGGTATCTAGTCCCCGATTGTCACTGTTTCCATACTTACTATTTCTATAAGAACCTCGCAGCTCATTAACAAAATGATTAATAGCACGTTTGCCTATAATAAGTGATGTTTTTTGTTTGGCAATATTAAAAGAAGTACTACTAGTAAGATGTTTAAGAGCAGCAGTAAAATCTAGTGCATTTTTGAAACGTTTTTCTGGATCTGGTGCAACTGCTTTTAGAAGGATATTTAATAGATTTTCATCAAAATGTTCTTTTTCTGCTTCAGTAAGTTCAATAATACTATCTTTTCTAGGATTAAAGTTATCAAATAGATAAGGCAGTTTTCCCGTTAGTAGTTCAAACAGGACAGCACCCAAAGAGTATATATCACAAGCTGTTGTCCAATTTCCACCTTTATCAATTTCAGGTGCTCTATAGCGAGGAGTTCCAACGCTACTGGTGCTAGCTATATCTTTAGTTGCAAGCCCAAAATCTATCAGTTTTACAGTTACTGTCTCTTCGTCTGTGACAATAATATTTCCTGGTGAAATATCTCTATGAAGTATATTTTTTTGTTCTAAATAGTTGAGTGCAGAGAGTAGTTGTAGGCCAATTTTGATGCAAAAATCTGTTTTAGCAATGGAATTTTCCATCAATTCTAGAAGAGAAGAGCCAACAATATATTCCATTTTAAGATGGAAAGGGCTGTTTGCAGGGCGTATATCATAGATTCTTGGAAGGTTAGGATGATGCAAAGTTGCAAGGGTTTTGAATTCTGTTTTTGCCAACCTGGCAATAAGTTCTGGGCTTTTGATCTTTTTCAAGACAAACAGACTGTCTGCAACTATATCTTCAGCCAAGTAAGTGACTGCTGTAGCCCCTTCTCCAAGACGACGCACTATCTTGTATTGGTCTGTAATTATGCTGCCAGGTTCTAGAAACTCCTGATTTAGGCGTAGTTTTCTAGGATCTTGGAGTTGTTTTCTCTTATTTGAAACTCTGTTTATGATTTCATTTAAGGGAGGTCGTTTAGACTCTTCTTCATCTATGCATCGGTCAAGAAGACTTCCCAAATGTTTATCTACTTCTGGTGGAATATTTCCAAGCATAGATCCCCATGCTGGAGGCTCTATTGCAGTTAACCAATAGAGAATAGAAGCTGTTAGGCTAAATAGATCACTAGATTTAGTTGCAAGACTTATCTCTCTCTTACATTCTGGTGCACAATAGTTAGAATCTTTACCAAAAAGGTCTGCATCATCTGCCACTGTAAGAGCACCTTGGATCTTCGAAAGGCTGAAATCGGTAAATACTACTTTACCTTCATCACTTATAAATATTCTATCGGGGGTTAGTCCACGGTGAATGATACCTACTTGATGAATAGCTGCTAAGCTTTGGTAGGCATTTTCTATCACCTGCCACATTCTTTCACCGTGTGGAATAGCATTGTTTCTATCTGCCCTTAATGAGTATCCATTGACTGGGTGAATA
>JAEUQL010000144.1 GCA_016789295.1 Blastocatellia bacterium
CTATGGCTTTTATAGGTGGCTTTGTTAGTGTAATCTCTTTTCTTTTTCTTGCCTGGTCAGCAGGGGGTTACAATTCACAAGTAAAGCGGCTGGTTGCGGCTGATCTGATAGCTTTAGTTTGCCTTATAATTGGTTTTATTGCTGACATTTACCTCAAACGCAAAGCCTAATAGAAAACTTCTATAAATAGATGATCAAAAGTGGATGTAGAAGACGTTTTCTAACAATGCTATTTTAACAACGGTTAAAGTTCTATCAAAATATATAACGTACAATATCTTATGGACAGTGAGATAAAGTTTTCTTCCAGTGTAACAATAATCGAACGAAAAAATTTCTGGTACGGTCTTAAATCAAGGCTTCCTTACCCGTTTGCACTACTAGGACTTGCGGTTGGTACAACGCTGGCATTTACAGCAACTCCTCCTGTAGGTCTTACTACTGAAGGTCAGAGGGCAATAGTCATTTTCGTGCTCTGCCTGTTACTTTGGCTCTGGGGGCGTATCCCGCTAGTGATCACTAGCCTGCTTGCAATAACAGCTTTGCCCATTGCAGGAGTTATGAAAGCAAGTCGTGTTTATGCACTGTTTGGTAATGAAGCGGTGTTTTTCATACTTGGAGCATTTATTCTTGCAGCAGCACTAATGGCCTCTGGCCTGAGTTCCAGAATAGCACTTCAGATACTGGAAAAGACAGGCAGCACTCCATTTAAATTGTTACTTGGAATCTACCTCCTCAATGTCTTTTTAGCATTCTTTATGTCTGAGCATGCAGTTGCAGCCATGATGTTCCCAATAATTGTTGAAATAGCACGTGCTCTCAAGCTAAAGCCAAAGCAGAGCAGCTACGCAACAGCCATCTTTCTTGCAATGGCTTGGGGAACTTCCGTTGGAGGAATTACAACATTTCTTGGCGGTGCAAGAGCACCTCTTGCTGTAGGAATTCTCAAGGAAATGACAGGAAAGAGCATCTCTTTCTTTGATTGGTTTCTTGCTGCCTTCCCTATTACGTTCTTGCTTACAGTTGCAGGACTACTACTACTAGTCAGATTTTTTCCTATCGATATTGAATCTATAAGCAGTGCAAAGCTTGTTTTGAGAGCCAGAAATAATCAACTTGGCTCTCTTAGTTACAGTGAATTAGTTGTTGGGTTCATAATGCTTTTAACTATCATCTGCTGGGTATTTTTGGGTGAAGAATACGGTCTTGCAAACATCTCTCTTGTAGCCGTTATTGTCCTATTTTTTCTACGAGCAGTTAAATGGAGAGATATAGAAGAGCGGGTAAACTGGGGAATTATATTGATGTATGGTGGAGCAATATGCCTTGGTGCTGCACTTGCTGACACTGGTGCTGCAAAATGGCTTGTAGAGACGAAGCTCTCTGGCCTTGTAAGCAATAGAATCCTGATAATAGCTATGTTTTCGTTTATCTCTTATGTGCTCACCGAGATTATGAGTAACTCAGCCGTTGTTGCAGCACTTCTACCTGTAGCTCTTCCCCTTGCAATCTCTGCCAACTTCGATGCTGTAGTGATGGTTTATGTGATTGCTATTCCAGCAGGACTCGGCTTTGCTCTACCAATGGGAACACCAGCCAATGCAATTGCCTATTCGTCAGGATATGTTGAAAGAAAAGATATGATACTGCCTGGAATCATCTTTGGATTGCTCTCTTGGGCAATCTTCACTATAGTTGTTATTTTTCTTTGGCCTCTAATAGGAATAAAGTAAAAGTCTTATATTGGCACTACCTTTGAATTTGAAAGGGCTATACGAAATGCAACCAATCAAACCACACGGTGGAATATTGATCAACCGTGAAGCTAGCAAACAAGAAAGAGAGCAGCTAATAGAACGCGCTCCAAACATGAGCCGTATTGAACTCAACCAAAGAGAGGTTTCTGACATAGAAATGATAGCTGTAGGTGCATTTTCTCCACTTACAGGATTTATGAACAGAGCAGACTATGAGAGTGTTCGAGACAATAAACACCTTGCTTCTGGCCTTCCTTGGACAATACCTGTCACACTCTCCGTTAAGAGCCAGGAAGCTGATAAATACAAAGAAGGTAGTCAAGTTGCACTCTATCAAGGAAAAGAGCACCTTCTTGCAATTTTAAACCTTGAAGAGAAGTTTACTTATGACAAAGAGAAAGAGGCAGCAGCAGTTTATCTAACTACTGATGAAGCTCATCCTGGTGTACAAGCTCTTTATGCCCAAGACGATCTACTTCTATCTGGGCAGATTACTCTAATCAACCATCCAAACAATCTAACTTTCAAAGAACATCGGTTGACGCCTGCCGAAACTCGGCTGTTCTTTCAAGAAAAGCAGTGGAAACGAACCGTCGCTTTCCAGACTCGTAATCCCGTTCATCGCGCACACGAATACATACAGAAATGTGCATTGGAGATAGTAGACGGTCTATTGCTTCACCCAATTGTTGGAGAAACAAAATCTGACGACATACCTGCAGATGTGCGTATGCGCTGTTATGAAGTACTTCTTGATAACTACTATCCAAAGAACCGAACGCTACTATCTGTACTTCCTGCATCGATGCGATATGCAGGACCTCGCGAAGCTATATTTCACGCAATCATCAGGAAAAATTATGGCTGTACACACTTCATTGTAGGTCGAGACCATGCAGGTGTAGGCAACTATTATGGTACTTATGACGCACACTACATTTTTGAAGAGTTTGACAAAGAAGCTATAGCTATCACTCCCCTCTTTTTTGACCATACGTTCTACTGTAAGCGTTGTGGTGGCATGGCATCTAGCAAGACTTGTCCGCATACAAGCGCAGATCACGTAATCCTGAGTGGCACAAAAGTTCGTGAAATGCTTCAAAAGGGAGAGATCCCACCCGTTGAATTTACTCGACCAGAAGTAGCTCAGATTCTTATAGAGTCGATGCAAAGATAGTAAGGAGGTATAGATGGGGCTTTTGGAGGTAGGAGCTGTCGCTCCAAGTTTTCAAGTCAAAGACCAGGATGGTAACAACCTCTCTCTAGCAGACTTTAAGGGCAAGAAGGTGGTGCTCTATTTCTATCCAAAGGACGATACTCCAGGATGCACAAAAGAAGCTTGTGCATTCAGAGATTCCTTTGCTAAGTTTCAAGAACTTGGTGTAGAAGTAGTTGGTGTAAGTATTGACAATGAAAAGTCACACAAAAAGTTTGTAGAAAAATACAAACTTCCTTTCAAGTTGCTAGCAGATCCTGATAAACAGATTGTAGAAGCTTATGGAGCTTGGGGCGAAAAGAGTATGTATGGTAAGAAGTACATGGGAACAAACCGTGTTACTTATTTGATTGACCAAGAAGGAAAGATTGCAGCCATCTTTCCAAAAGTTAAACCAGAAACTCACGCCGAAGAGATACTAAAACTACTACAGAAATAGACAAAATAGCCGACTCTATTGCTAGAGTCGGCTACAGCTCTAATCCACTCCTGAAATACCAGCCTTTATTGCATATTTGACAAGACTTGCGAGATTGTGTACTCCAAGTTTACGGTAGATGTTGGCTCTATGAGCTTCAACAGTTCGTGGGCTTACTGCAAGTGTCTCGGCTATATCTTTGCTAGAATAACCCTCCGTAATAAGCTTAACGATCTGCCGCTCTCTACGACTTAGAAGATCTCTCATCTTCTTCGCATTGTCTATCAAGCTTTGGTCTGCAGGTAGGCTTTTGCGGCCAACCTTTTTTAAGACTTTGGGCTTTTCTGCTGTCTGTTCATTGGAGTTTGTCTCTTCGTCTGTTTTTGAGGTATAAGCGCGATTTATTTCCGTTGTTGATTGTGTTGAAGTACTTTTCTTCTTCATTTTTGCCTTTCTTGTTTGTTACCTCTACAGCCATAGCTGTGATCAATAACAATAGATTTTACTATTACAGCTTTACTGAATAGCTTTAGTAAACGCCCTTAAATCATCAAACACCCATTCGGGCTTGTAGTCACATATTTCTAACTCTTCACGTGTTGAAACACCACTCAAAAAGAAAGCACTGGCTATGTTGGCTCGTTTGGCTCCAAGAATGTCAGTCTCCAGTCTATCTCCAATAGCAAGTGTTTCATCTGGCGATACATTTAGTCTCTTCATCGCTTGTTGGTACATTGTAGGTTCTGGTTTTCCAATAATGAGTGCTCGTGTGGAAGTAGAAGTCTCCAGTGCAGCTACTACTGCACCATTTCCGTGGACGAGACCCCGCTCTGTTGGAAATGTTGCATCGCCATTAGTTCCAACAAGTTTGGCACCCGCCCTAATGTTTAAGGTTGCTTGGGCAAGTTTTTCCCAAGAAAGCCCTCTATCCATGCCACAAACAACAAAGTCTACATCTGTAGTAGCTACCGTAAAACCAACATCTTGCATAGCTTCTCTAAGCCCGTCTTCACCTATTATGTATACTCTTGCCTTTGGCTTGATCTCGCTTAAGTAGATCGCTGCAGCAACAGCAGAAGTCAAAACCTCTTCTGCTCGAACAGCTACTCCCATACCAGCCAGCTTGTGCTTAAATTGCTCTGGCGTTTTGCTTGCATTATTTGTAGCTAAAACAAAATGTATCTCTTTCATTCTGAGAGTGTCAAAGAACTGAATAAGACCAGCAACAGGCGTGTCTCCATGCCAAAGCACACCGTCCATATCGATAATAAAAGCCTTTGCTTTTGATAGTTCTTTCAACATTATTTATGCTCCTTCACAGTACAGGTTCTATCATCATTTCCAACTATCAAAGTGTGTGCCATTTGTATAAACAACCCCACTTCTACAACGCCTGGAATCATTTTTAGGTCTTTCTCAAGTTTTGGAGCATCTGCAATTGGGTAAAAATTACAATCGAGTATATAGTTGCCATTGTCAGTAATGTAATTTTCAGAAATATTTCTTTGGCGAAGTTGATAATTTCCCCCCAGAGCTTCTATCTGGCGAGCAACTACTGGCCAGCCAAACGGTATCACTTCAACTGGCAAAGGGAATTTCCCTAACTTATCTACTATCTTCGAATTGTCTACAATACAGATCTGACGCCTTGTAATAGAAGCTACTACCTTTTCACGTAGTAGTGCACCTCCACCACCTTTGAGCATATTGAAGTTATTATCTATTTCATCTGCTCCATCAATTGTTATGTCTATAGAAGAGATATTTTCAAAATCAATCAGCTTGATTGCAAGCTCTTTTGCCAACTTTGCAGAAGCTTCAGAAGTTGGAATTGCACTAATGTTTAAGCCGTCGGCTACACGTTCTCCAAGTCTTTTGATTGCAAAATAGGCTGTCGAACCAGTACCAAGACCCACTACCATTCCATCTTCAACAAGGTTTGCTGCATAGATGCCTGCCACTGCTTTTGGGCTACTTTGTTCCATTTTGAATGCTCCAAAAAAGAAAGGATATTTTGCCGCTAGTTTACCACGACAGCAGAAGAGAGAAAGAGAAAATCTCAGAAGCTGGAAGGCAAGTGCAAAATGATCCCAATTATAGACGCAATAAACTTTAGTTTATTGTGTAAACCCGCAAATTTCCATCACCTGAAGCTACTACAAGTGCAGCCTTCTTACTGGTTCCCAACGAGACAATTACTGGATTTCCTGTGAAAAATCCAGTCTCAATCATCCATATAGTCTTCCCTGTCTCAGCACTAACTGCTACAACCTGACCATCTGCTGTACCAAATATGAAATCGTCTTTGCCATCATTATCAATATCACAAGATACTATTTCAGTTATAGGTTGCAAAGAGGTTCTTGCTGTAAGCAGCCCAGAACTATAGTCATAGATGTAGAAGGAGTCATTATCACCATAGTTACCACCTAGTCGATCAAAATTTCCTCCATTGCCCAAGTCAGCAAGCCCCATCAAGAGTTTTGAAGTTTGGCGACTAGCCAGCTTACCAGAAATAACTTTGGAAAAGTTCCAAAACTGCTTGCCTCTATCCAAGATTCTAACAACAGAACTTGAACCAACCATCAGAACTTCATTTGTACCAGATAGTATAGGAGTTGAACCGAAATTGGCATTGAAAGAAGAGACATTAATAGGGCCTACAAGATCTGCTCCCTGACCACCATCAACTATTCGATAAAGATTGTCAGAAACTATGTATATATCGTCTTTTCCATCTAAGTTGAAGTCTCGCACTGATGGGTGGTTACCAAAGTTGTAGACACCTTGGCGCATCCATAGCGTGTCTCCATTGCTTCCTGATAGCACAAAACAGTCTCCTCTTGGAGTAGAAACATAAAGATCGCGTCTGTTGTCAAGCCCTGCAAACCTTCCTGTAGTTATTTCAACATCTGTTCCCGCAGCAATTTCCGAGAAAGTACGTCCCCAAAGTTCCTTAAAACGGAACCTAGTTTTAGAAGACCCTTTAATCTGATATACCGTTATACGCAGTCTACCTGAATCGTTTCTAGTAGTGATAATCTGTGGTCTTTTCTCAGCATCCTTCTCAACAAGTGTTTCTATTATTGCCATATTTCCTTGAAAAGAACCAAGGCTACTGAGCTGTTCACTCTCTTCATTGTATCCTAGCACCAATATTTCTGAGCTAGGTGCACGTATCAGAATTTCATTGGCTCCATCTCTATCAAGGTCTGCTACACGAGGTTCACTGCTAGAAGCTCTGGTATTAAATAGTGGGGTCTCAGAAAGGGAGAGCTGTTTTTGCTGACGTACATACAGAGCTAATTCTCCTGTTAATCTACCATCTATCTCCTTACTAACATAGAAACTCTCATTGTTTGGACTGCCAGTGACAGCTTTTATTAAGCCTGGTCTCAAGGTATTTAGAGACTTTTTTAGTCTCAGTCTTGAAGAGCCTTGAAAAAGTTGTAGCTCCTGAAGATCTACTCCATTCTCTATCTCTATATTTTTTTTGTATATCAGAAATCTAGTTGGTCTACCTCTTAAAACTGTAGCATCAAAACGGGAACTGCTAGATATGCCTAAAGATTCAAATCCTTTTCTGGATAGATTCGAGATAGAAAGAATATAAGATCCGATCATAGGCTCTGCTACTTCTACAAGATCAAAGTTGCCTGTAGCAAGTCGAACATTCTTCAGTATTTGTAGGGTTGAATTTAGTGAAAGCGATGGATTATCTGAAAACTCTTTACTTGCCATAAGTTCAAGGCCAGTGTCATTATCTAAATCTTCTATATGCCAAACATAGTAGCCAGCTATGCTAGACAGTACCAATGGTTGTCCACCTTCTCCGCTTCCTTTATAGACTCTTATTTGTGGTAGTCCATCAGCAAAGAGGTTTATTGTAATTTCGTTTTGACCATCACCATCAAGATCGCCTACGGCAGAAAGCGGAGCACGTATGGTCTGTCCTGGAAAAGTGGTGCCCCAGATCCTAGAAATGGTAGGAGTAAGCTTTAAAACAGTTATTGCCTGTGACTTAAAGTTGTTAGGTAGAACAGGTATTTCGTCACCAATAACTACAGCTTCTAAAGTCTTGTCACCATCAACATCAGCAAGGCTCAAAAGGCCATAGTGACGACCTTCTATATCACCTTCTCTAAATTCAAATTGAGACCTAAGTTGTCCAGAAGCAGAAAAGACCATAAGGCGTGGGCGTCCTACAACTACGACTTCAAGCAAGCTGTCTGCATCTAGATCTGCAACAGCAATCTGTGGAAAGTTCAACTGTCCACCAAACAGGTTTGCTACAACAGGAGAGCTATACAATTGCCCAGTACTTGAAAAGAAGTATCCTCTAGCATCAAGTTCCGTCTTTGTGTGATCGGGAAATACTACAATCTCTTTTCCAGGTCTATCTGGCAGAAGGTCGGCTGTCTTGCAGTAGAAAGGGGCAAGCTCTACAAATTCAGGAAACTGGTGCTGCCACCTTATTGCACCATCAGCATTAATAACTATTAGCAGTCTCTTAAAGCTGTTGATTACTACTATTTCAGAACTGTTGTTGCTAGTGCTGTCGTCGAGGTTGGTGACGGCAACCAAGTCTGTTGCTCCATAAAAATTGTCTACAAGAACTACTCCTTTCTCTGTTGCCGCAACTACCCTTCCTTGCCTGAGAAAGACTAGATCCATCTGGCTATCACCATCGACATCGGCAACAATGGGGTCAACCGATCCACCACCTACTTGGAAAGCCGAAAAGGTTGTAGGTGTTTTCGTTGCAGGGTTCTTCAGTGTGGTACGACCTCGTAACTCAACGTCTCCACGAAATATGGGCCAGTCCTGAGCCTGGCCTGATACTGTAAACAAAAGAAAACAGAATAGAAAACTGAGTAGTTTGAAAAACATCTTTTGGCTTCCTACAGAGATTCTAAATTGATATTAGTTGCCTTTGATGCAGAAAGCTATTGAAGAAGTGGTTTGGCATAGATCTTCTCTTTTCAGATAGTCTCTGTAACTTTTCAACTCTACAGAAAAGATGAAAAGTTTTTGGATTTCAAACTGAAAAATCGCTGTTGTGAATTTCTCATTTTGAAAAGTCGCTTAGCGTTGCCCACTTATACTCCTTAAACAT
>JAEUQL010000145.1 GCA_016789295.1 Blastocatellia bacterium
CTACTAAATTACTACTGCGACCGGCTATTGTCATACCTATAATACTCATAATATCTGGTAGTATACTTTTCTCCATCTTCTACTCAACTCCTAATCCTGACTTTGAGCGTGGTGTCCGAGCTTTCCAGCAATCCGTACAAAATGAAAGGTTTAGTAGATTTCGTTTGGCTAAATTAGAATATGCTCCATACAACCCACTTAGAGGAAGTGATACAAGTAAAGAAGCTGTTAGAACTAGAGAAAACATTGAGCGTGCAATCCGTTTGCTCAAATCTGCTGATTCTAGAAAAGAGACCTATGAAACAAAGCACCGTTTGGGACAATCTCTTTTTATTGCAGGCAGGTACAAAGAAGCAATAGAGGAATTAGAAAAGGCAGCGACTTTGTCACCAGATAATATAGATATAATAAATGACTTAGCTGTTGCATATGCTGCAAACAAAGAGCTAGATAGAGCCAAAGCTCAAATATCTAAATCACTCAAGATAAAACCAGACTATCTTCCTTCTATCTTCAATCGTTCCTTAATATATGAAATACTAGATGAAGAAAATAAGGCAATTGAAAGTTGGAATGAGTATCTGAATCTGGATAATTCCTCTCGGTGGAAAAGTGAAGCAGAAGATTCAAAAAAGGAACTTGAAAAGATTTCAAAATAAGAACTACTAACATATGCTAAATCCATTTGTTGGCAAAAAGCCTTGGTTGTTTATTCTTCTAATAGTTCTAATGTCTACAAAGTGTTCTACTATAAGAAACTTTAAGGCAGATAGACTGCAAGAGTTAGTGACAATAGTTGGTAATAACCATTTGATAAAAGCAAGATTGTCGGGTGGTTTTACACGAGGTGTAGATAATTTAGGAACTTTGGAAGAGAATTTTAGCACTACTTCACATACAAAAGAGGTAGGTCAAGATTTAGACCTTTTGTCTGATGAAAGCAGAGCTGGTATTAACAGGGGTATTGGTGGTAGTGTTGGAAATTATAAGCGGGCAAAGTTAATAGCTAACATTAACAGTGTTGATCAGAAAAAGATAGAAGAGATTAGCAATGATGTTTATGAAGAGCTTTTGAAACAGCCTTCACCAAAACTTTATAGAACACTAGCTGCAACATATCTATTCTCTGGTAAGTTAGAAGAAGCAATTACCAAGTTAGAAGAAGCAAAGGAAGAGTTTCCGCAAGATGCGATGATTCTTAACGATCTAGCTGTTTGCTATTTCACACGCCAAGATGACAGTTCAAGCTATCAAGATACGGTCAAAGCACTAAATGCTATAGAGGCTGCTATTGAGATGGATCCAAACCTTCCTGAAGCCTATTTTAATCAAGCACTTATTTTAGACAAACTTTGTCTATTTTTGGCTGGACAAAGTAAGTGGAAAAAGTATTTAGAGATAGAGCCTTCTGAAGAGTGGAAAGCTATAGCAAAGTCTTACATCAAAAATATAAATTACACTTTATCAGGTGAAGTTTGGGAGAAAGAAAAGAGGCAATTGGCTGAAGCTGTACTAACAGATGATAAGCAACAAGTTAGAAAGATCGTCTCTTCTTCACCACATTTTGCGAGGCTTTATGTGATAAATGAGCTTATACCTAATTGGGCAAAGATGCAGTACTATAGAAAAGAAGTAGTAGATAAAGATTTTCCTAAAGACCCTCTCAAACTTTCATCTCTCATAGGTGAGCTACTTATCGAGATTCAACAAGACCATCAAATTTCAGATCTTGTTGCCAGCATTAAAGCAGCCCTGAAATGGAAAGAGAAAGATTTAAGTGAGTTTCTCAAAGCCTACTTGTCTTATGAAGAAGGGGCTAAATTGATAGAAAAAGCTTCATATACTGAAGCTTTTCAGAAACTTAAGAGTGCACGCAGTACTTTTGTCTCCTTCAAGAAGACCACAGAATTGGTTATGGTGGATTTTCAACTGGCACAATACCAGGCAGTGAGACAGCACTATAAAAAGGCTTTGCAGCCTTTAGAAGAGGTTAAAAATGTAGCGGAGCAGAACAGTTATCCTTACTTGCTGGGGCGTGCTTTCTGGACTGTTAGCTTTTCACAAATGAGCATGTCACAGCTTAGTGAGACTGTTGAGTCAGGTAAAATAGCTCTCAAGTACCTCCACCAAGCTGGGGATATAGAGGGTTGTGCTAGGGTCAAGTTGATCATTGCCGAAGCTCTTGATCAAATGAAAAATCGACATGAGATATGGAACTATCAAAGAGGCTCTCTGGACTTGGGGTTTAAGGTAAAGTCTGCTACCAAAAATGGAACTCTGGTAAAGATACTGCATGGAATTGCCAGTCAACTTGCCAGCTTACAAGAAATCAGAGCCTCACTATACTTCTGTAATGAAGCCATAAACATGGCAGAAAAGACAGGTATTTCTGCGCACATTCTTACCAACATCTACATAAGACGGAGTTGGATTCATCATCAAATGGGCAAAATAGAAGCTAGTTTAGAGGATTTGCGAAATGCACATTACTACTTAGAGAAGATTGAAGATAAGGTCTCTTATCAAAATTTACTAGCTGAAATAGTAATCGCAGAGAGTACAATAAAACTACAAATTAATCCGGAAGAAGTAGCCAAAAACCTAACTGTAATAGTCGATAAGTATAAAAACAGCTACCATCGTTATCGTATAGCTTTTGTTTACTCTACACTTGCGCAAGCCTACTTCAAGTTGGGGAAATATAAAGAGGCTGAGGATGTTAGAAATAAAAGTATAGAAGAACTTGAACGAGAAAGAAATAGTATAAGTGATGATAGGAATCGGCTTTCATTTTTTGAATCAGCTCAAGCAGTTTATGACGAGATGATAGAGTATCAAGTTACTTACCTAAAGCGTATAGACACGGCTTTCAACTTTGCTGAGAGGGCACGTGCGCGTGCTCTCTTGGATCGGCTTAATCAAAAAATCAAGCAAGATGTAGCTCTGAAAAGTGAAAGAGAAGAGCTACTAAGAGATAAAAGAGATAAGCCGACCCCTTTTGCGATAGATGAAGTCCAAAGAAGATTACCTGATAAAACTGCTTTAATAGAATACACAGTACTTAAAGATAGGTTGGTCATATGGTTAGTGACACAGAAGAGGAAGGCTTTTGTGGAGGCAGATATAAAATTAAAGGATCTAGAATGGTTGGTTGGTGGATTTCGTCAAGGGATTAGAACTGGAAAAGATTTTGAAAGGAGGTCACAAGCTCTTTATCAGGCAATCTTTCCACTTGAGCTTACTTCTATTTTAGAAAGTGACAAGAACTTAAAGACATTGGTCATAATTCCTGACAAATCTCTCTATTCTGTTGCATTTGCAGCACTAACAAATAGAAGAAAAGAGTATTTGATTAAGGATTATGAGCTTATTATTTCACCAAGTGCTACAGTATTTATAAAATGTCTGTTGCATGATGATAAGCTTGCATCTGCGGGTGATCGTGGAGCAATTGTAGTAGGAAATACACAATTTGGAGTAGGAGTACAACCTCTCTTCTATCCAGAAAAAGAAGCAAAAAACATTGCCGAAATGTACAGAAAAGCAAACTTAGATGTTAGTTTACTTATAGATAAAGATGCAACAGTAGCAAAAGTTCTTTCTCTTGCCACTAAACACACAGTAATACATATTGCAAGCCACGCAATCGTTAATTATGAAGAGCCATTCTCTTCTAAGATTTTATTAAACACTGACAAAACACATACTGAATTTCTTACAGCTCATGAGATTTATAAACATCGATTCCCGAATACTAGGCTGGCTGTATTAGCTGCTTGCCAGACAGCAGGTAGTTTTGGCATGCAAGGTGAAGGAGCTGCTAGTCTTGCACGCCCTTTCCTTGCTGCTGGTGTACCGACAGTTATAGCTAGTTTATGGGATGTAGACGATCTTGCTGCTTCAAAACTTTTTGAAAAATTTCATAGAGAAAAAAGCTCAGGTAAGACAGCTCTGCATGCCTTGCGTGCTGCACAGCTTGAATGTTTAAGTAGTAAAAATCCCAAGATATCTTCTCCTTCCAATTGGGCATCTTTCTTACTAATTGGTGGTTGTAGGCCATCAAAATAAAGATACAAGAAAATTCCTGCTTTTTGTTGGTTTCATAGTAGCTTTGACGTTTTAAGTTAGTGTGGGGTTTATGTTTGTAGATAAGCTTTAAGTATCTACTACTAAAGCTCTATTTTCTCACTTTGATTAAGTTGTATCCAATCTTTCGGCAAAACAACATTACGTTAGAGGAGGCTAGTATGTCATTTAGGTTGAGACTACTTTTTAGCGGTTTGTGTATTTTTGTACCTAACAACACAGGAGATCGGGTAAGGGTAATGCTGGTAGATGCGCGTGCTCCTGGCAATGCTTCAAACGATAAAGCCCATGTTTCTCACATTCCTGCAGTCCGTTTCAAAATGAATGATCTGAAAGAGTCAGAAGGCAATAAGCAAGCCAAACACTACATTCATCATTCAGCTAAAGAAAAACTGTCACAAGGGATGTGGGTTCTTAATGGAGATGACTTAGAGATTAAGGCTGGTAATGGTGAAGAGCTTGCTGATGGTAAGTTGAACATTGACAAAAATTTCTCTTTGGTTCCTATGGCAAAGAGCATCTATAACAATGGTCTTGATATAAAGGATGACTGTTTTGGAGCTAGTACTGATTTAAAAAAAGTTGGCGTTATGGCAAGGTTGAAGCTTAAAAATGGTGATCTTGGTGCTTACAATGGTGAAAGCTTTGCACCTCAAGACAACTATGGAAATACTATCCCTTACCTTACGAAAGGAAAGTACTATTTTTCAACTCCAAGTTCTAAAGAGGATGTAGCTAGCTTACATAAGCAGCAACTAGCAACTTGTGTGATCTTTGAGACAATAATCAATACTGAAACTGTAGAGCTATTTTCAGCAAACCATAAAGAAGGCTTAGTTTTTTATCCTTCTAATGGTGAGAGTGTAGAAATAATGATAGAAAACGGGCCTCCGCCAGGACTTGAAGATGCCAGACCTAGCAGTAAGATTATGGATGTAGATTTTGAATTGGTCTATAGGCTAGCCAAAAACTGTCCAGAAGAGATGCGCGTACCCATACTGTGCGAAAGCGAGGAAGCTCCCGTTCCACTGCTCTGCTCTGGCCTCGTCTACAATCCACACGACAAGGCATAAAGTTAAAAAAGGCCAAAAAGGACGGTCACCTTTCTGGCCTTTCTTTATAGGCATTAGGCTTTTTCAGATTCTGATTAAGCCGTTGCTTCCATGCTCTCTTCTTCTATGAGATCTGTTTTCTTTGCACGTTTACTGGTTTTTGGAGCCTCTTCTTCTTTGCGTTGACGTGCAAGTTCTTTAGACAGAGCATTTAGCTTACGATTCAGCTCTTGAATGTCATGGCGAGTTGGAATATCGAGGCTTGCAATTACCGACTCTATCTTCTCTTCGAGAGTCAATTCAGTACGCTTCAAGTCTTTCTTGCGTGCAGAGATAAAGCTCTTGATACGACCAACCTGCTCTCGTTCGAAGTCTACCAGTTTGGATACCTGCTCACGCTCGATCTTTTCTCCTTTGCCTATGGCATTGTTGACAATCGAGTTGAAATCATTTCGAATATTTCCGCTGAAGGTGAAGTGTTTCAAGCCCTGCGGACCTTCGAAGATGTAAGATCCTAGTCCAAGACCCAAGTGTATCCCTTTTGTTGCTACGTCACGTACAAGCTCAATAGGTGTCTGGGTCTTCACTACAGGTTTTTCAGCAGCTCGCGTGCTATGACGAGCCTTGGTGCCTGTAGCTGTTTTGGTCGTTTTGGTTGTTCTAGTAGTTTTTGGCATAAATAGATTTCTCCTTGTTAAACCTTCGCGGCTAGTACTTATTGTTAAATCTCTTTGTTCTCTTCTAGCGTTTTTGTGCTCTTAAGCTGTGAGGTGGAGATCTTTTCAACTTTATGAAAAGTCTCACTTGCTTTGTTCCTCTTTCTTGCCATTTTCAACTGTTTCTCTATCTCATCGAGCCTATGATTAAGTGCTACTATCTCTGCTCTTGTGGGTAAGTTCATCTTTGAGATGAGAAACTGTACACTCTCTTCAACCATTCTTTGTATAATAGTTTTGGCTTCTTCTGTACTTTCTGGAGTGTTACTTTTCTCGTCTCCATCTTTCTCTTCAGAACCTGTAACGCGCTTCCACTGTTGTTGGAGCTGATGTTGTATCTGCTCTTCTACATCCTTGACAGTCTTAATCCCAGCAGCAAACCCTTGCTTAACATAATCCACTACAGCATCAGAGCGTTTCTGAATCATATCAGATAGCATAGAAGCTGGTACCCAACTTTTCTTCTTTTTAGCACTTTCTGTAACCATCTCTGATATCACTTTAGACAAAATAACTTCTGTAATATCTGAACCTGTCTCTTTGTCGATAATGTGAACATCTTCTCCTGCTTCCACAAGAGAGGCTACTGCTTCAAGAGTCATATACTTTTTTGAGGTTGAGTCATAAAGCTTTCTGTTTGCGTAACGCTTAATAATGCGGGCCATTTTCTTAATCCTCGACTCTCTACCGTTCTAGATCTCTTCCTGACACCCTAATTTGTAACGCAATGCGTTAATAGAGTCAAGCAGAAATAACGCAATGCGTTAATAATTTTCCGGACAGTTTATAGGAAGTGGCTAAATAATAGAAAGTAAAGGGGTTTATTTTTCCAAGGATCTACTAGCCAGCCAGCTTCTCATTCGGGGTAGTGCTTCTAGCGGGACGGCATGAGATCCTTCATGGATCTCTATTTCGACACTTCTAACCCATTTTTGGAGGCGTTTTTGAAAGCTTTGTGTCTGTTCGACGCTGTAGTATTCATCTCTGTCAGTGCCTATGTGCAAGACAGATGTTTGAGGGCTTGGTTGGTAAGAGCCGGTTTCAAGGTCTCCTGGAACTCCTCCACATATAGCAATAATGCCAGAGACAAGGTTTGGATGTGTAAGAGCGAAGCGGTAATTGAGTGCTACAGACTGTGAAAATCCCAAAAGAAAGACTCTATTGTTATCTGCACCTGCTTCTCTTTGGGCTGTTTCGATAGCACCTAGAATTGCTTGGTGGTGAATCTCTATTGAGTCTTCTGGTTTGAAGTTTGTGCGCCAAGAAAAACCTATTTTGGGTGGAGATGTAGCTTTAGGGTCAAAGGTAAGACCATCTCCTAATATAAAAAAGTGTGAAGGCCCTTGCAGTGAAGCTATTACAAACTTTTCTTCGTCTATTCTGCGAGCCAATTTCATCATGGATTCTTTGTTACCAGCATAGCCGTGTAGAGCTATCAAGAGTGGGAGTCTCTGCAGAGAAGACGCTGGTTTATAGAGGTCAAAGTAGACGTTTTGGGAGATAGCAATTTTGTGTTCCATAGATTAATTAAAAGAGGCTACGATTTCGTAGCCTGAGTATAGCTATTTGAAAGCATTTACAAAATCTTGAAGCATTGTTGGATTGTTAGACTTTATCTTGCCGCTCATAAAGTCCATCATTCCTGGTTTGTAGCCGTCTACCCAGATCTTAAGAAACATTTCTGGTGAAGTCTTCAACACGCAATCTGCTTCGTCTACAGTTTTCCCTTCTTCAACCTTTATCTTTCCGTCTGAGAATGTGACTGTGTATTTGTGATCTTCAAGAGAAAAGTAGTAGGATCTATCTTCCTTCATCCCACCTTTTTTGTAGCTTTTTTTCATGCCTTCAAAGACTTCAGGGATTGTTGCCATAGATGGTTTCTCCTTAACAGGTTTTGTGAGAGGTCTTAGTAGTTAGCAAAGCATAGTATGTTAACAACAGCACTCTGGTCAACAGATTTCAAAACTCTTGCTGCTTGTTAAGACGATTTTCCCAAAAGGATAGCTCGGCAGAGCTTGTAGCTTGAACGAGCTTCTGTTTCTGCATAAGCAAGATACTTTTTTAGTTCTTCATCACTGCCGAAAGCTACTCTTAGATCAGAAGATCTATCTTGGGTAAAATATGGGCTTGCAGGATTTGTGCGTATGGAGTAGAGCAAGGCAGCAAGAATACTCGGATCGTTAGAGAAACGCTGAATAAAACTCTCTTCTTCAAGGCTTTGCCCTATTTGGAATATTCCTGTAAGGTAACTGAGACCTATAGTATAGTAGCGTGTATCAACTAACTCTGCTCGTGAAGGTACCCCACCTTTTGCAAGCATAAACCCAACTAAAGTTACAAATGAACGGCTCTGTTGAGCTTCAGAATCTTTTTCTCCGCTTTCACGCCAAGCTTGCTCTTGAACTTCTATTAACAGATTGTATAACTCTTCTACAACCTCATTTTCTGCTTTGTACCAGTCTGCTTCTGCTGTTGCACTGTCACTACTTCTTGAGAGATAGATCTGGTGTGCTCTTGCTGCTATTAGATCTCTCACTGTTGCATCACTGCGCAAAGATTCTTTAATAAACGCTTCATTCATACTTTACTCCTTAGTTTTTAAAAATTAGAAAAGCTTAGTCAACTTCCATAACTACACGAAAACCAA
>JAEUQL010000146.1 GCA_016789295.1 Blastocatellia bacterium
TGGTTACCGTTATTGCGGTGCGATTTTTCATCCCCGCAATCAATTGCCGGGTTTTCAAATCGCAGGGATCTATAAAAAAAGCCTGTTTTTGCAAACAGGCTTTAGTCTATCCTAAAGAGCTAATTATTAAAGTGCGGCTGCACCGCTGACAACTTCAATAATCTCTCTCGTAATCGCTGCTTGACGGACGCGGTTCATTCCAAGAGTCAACTTGTCTATTACTTCGGAGGCATTCTTGCTAGCCGAATCCATTGCCGTCATTCTTGCACCGTGTTCTGATGCTACAGATTCAAGTAGTCCTTGAAAGATCTGTGTTTCAACATAGTGCGGTAAGAGCTTTCCAAGTATTTCTGCAGGAGGCTGCTCATAGATGTAGTCGGTAGCCTGCTCGTCAGAAGCTGGAGAAGTTTCACCTTCTTCAAACTTGCCTATAGGAAGAAGTTGATTGACTATAAGTTTCTGCTGTAGGGCACTTTTGAACTCATTGTAGATGATGAAGACTTTATCAGGTCTATTTTCATCTTCTTCACTGAAGATCCTTATGACCTTTTCAGCTATCTCGATAGAGTGTGAATAGTCAACGGTTTTGGAGACTAGGCCAACATATTCTTCTCTGATGGCTATGTTGCGACGTTTGATAAAATCACGGCCTTTTCTACCAATTGTTATAAATTCTATCTTTTTACCTTGGTGAGACTTAACAAATTCAAGAGATGCTTTGAGAAGATTTGTATTAAAAGCTCCACAAAGCCCTTTATCGGCAGTGATAAGGATAGCCAGGATCTTCTCATCTGCACGAACTTCCATCAGTGGATTGGTATAGTCTCCGGCTGAAGAGGCAAGGCCGCCTAGAACTTCACGCAGCTTTTTGGCATAAGGTCGTGCAGAAGTGACACGCTCTTGTGCACGGCGCAGCCTTGAAGCTGAAACGAGTTTCATTGCCTTTGTGATCTGGCGCATGTTTTTGACAGATCGAATTCGTCTTCTTATTCCTTGTAGATTTGGCATAGACTTAAACTGATTGGCTGCAGTAGAAGGCTACTACAGCACTATTTTCCTTGCTTTGCAGCTTTTGTATTTTCAGCTAAATAACGATCCTTGAACTCTTTCACGGCAGCTTTCATCTCTTCTTTGATAGGATCGGTCAACTCTTTCTGATCGGCTATTTTCTTGAGCAAGCTACCTTTGGTGTTATCAAGGAATGTTATCAATTCCTGTTCAAACTTACGTATCTCAGCTACTGGAATGTCATCGAGAAAACCGTTAGTACCTGCCCAGATTGCAAATACCTGTTTCTCAACTTCCACAGGTGCGTACTGACTCTGCTTGAGAAGTTCAGTAAGTCGTTGGCCACGAGCAAGTTGTTGCTGGGTGGCTTTATCAAGGTCAGAACCAAACTGTGCAAATGCTGCCAACTCTCTGTATTGTGCAAGTTCAAGACGCAGAGTACCGGCTACCTGCTTCATAGCTTTGATTTGTGCAGAACCTCCTACTCTGGAGACTGAGTTGCCAACGTTGATGGCAGGTCTGACACCAGCATTAAAGAGATCTGATTCAAGGAAGATCTGGCCATCTGTAATCGAGATAACGTTTGTTGGGATGTAGGCCGAAATATCGCCTGCCTGGGTCTCGATTATTGGAAGGGCAGTCAGCGATCCACCACCTCTTTCGTCAGAAAGTTTTGCTGCTCTCTCTAGTAGACGTGAGTGAAGATAGAAGACGTCTCCAGGATAGGCTTCGCGTCCTGGTGGGCGGCGTAACAGCAGAGATATCTCACGATATGCTGCAGCGTGTTTTGACAGATCATCATAGATACAAAGGACGTGGCGTCCTGTGTCGCGGAAGTATTCACCTATTGCGCAACCAGAGTAAGGAGCTATGTACTGCATAGCAGCAGGGTCAGATGCAGAGGCAGATACTACAATGGTGTAGTCCATTGCATTGTACTGCTTGAGTTTCTCTACTACTTGGGTGACTGTAGATTTCTTCTGACCAATTGCTACATAGATACAGATCAGATTTTTGCCTTTGGAGTTGATGATTGTATCGATAGCTACGGCGGTTTTTCCTGTTTGGCGGTCACCAATTATCAGCTCACGTTGACCTCTGCCAATGGGCACCATCGAGTCTATAGCTTTGAGACCTGTTTGCATCGGTTCTTTAACAGGTTTACGGTCGATAATTCCAGGAGCTATACGTTCAATAGGGGTGAAGCCATCGTTTGCTATTGGACCACGTCCATCTTCTGGTTGGCCAAGTGCGTTGACTACACGGCCTATCATTGCATCTCCTGCAGGAACAGACATGATGCGTTTGGTACGCTTGATGGTGTCTCCTTCCTTTATCTTGTGATAGTCACCAAAGAGCACCACACCAACTTTGTCTTCTTCAAGGTTGAGTGCGATTCCTGATACTTGGTGTGGAAGTTCGAGCAGTTCACCAGCCATCACTCTTTCAAGGCCATGAACTTCAGCTATACCGTCACCTATTTTGATGATCGTGCCAACTTCACTTACTGAAACGCCAGCCTGGTAGCCTTGAATCTGCTGACGGATTATCTTACTTATCTCATCTGCTTTAATCTTTTCCATAAATTTTCTCTCCTTACTCTGGTGCTGATTCTGGGCTACTGACGGCCAATGCGTGTCTTCAGCATTTCAAGTTGATTACGGATAGAACCATCATAAATCTGACTGCCAATGTGCGTGATTACTCCGCCAATAATTGACGGATCTACTTGAAACTTAGCGCGTATCTCTTTACCAGTCACTTTTTTGAGTTGCTCTGTGAGAGCTTGTTGCTCGGCTTCTGCTAGTGCAGTTGCAGTGGTGATGCTGGCAGAGACTATATTGAGTCTTTCATCGACTGCTTTAGAAAAAGCTTGATAGATCTCTGGCAAGTTCTGAAGTCTATGATTATCCAGTAAAACATTCAAAAATCTATTGGTAGTTAGTTTTGGTTTGGCAAGTTCTGAAATTGCACCAAGAACTTGGCGTTGCTGCTGTTGAGAGATAGTTGGATTGGAGAATACCTCTCTGAGTTCTTGGCTTTCTTGCATCAGACGTACAAACTCTGCAAGCTCTTCCTGTATCTCCCTGTGCTCACCTTTCTCGATGGCTATGTCGGCCAGAGCTTTGGCGTAACGGTTAGCAATAGTTGTAATACTCACAGCCTACCTCTTCACCCCTTCAAGTTCTTTAGAGAATTCTGCTACAAGCCTTCTATTGTCTTCTGGCTTGATCTCTTGCAAGATAAGCTTTTCGGCTAACTCTACTGCTTTCTCGGCAGCAAATTCTCTAAGTTGGTTCTGTGCAGTCTTTACAGCCCCTGAGATCTCTCTCTGAGCTGACTGCTTGATACGTTCGGCTTCTTCATTTGACTGTCTAATGAGCCGATCATACTCTGCTTTTGCTTCTTTCTCAGCATTGGCACGAATTTCAGCTATCTCCTGATCAAGTTTTGATAGCCGCTCTTCCAAAGAATGAAGTTTTGCTTCAGCTTCAAGCTTCTCTTTTTTTGCCTGTTGAAGCTCTTCTTGAATAGATGTTCTGCGTGAAGAAAGGGCTTCACTGAGAGGTTTACGCAGAATAATTATTGCGACTGTAAGAAAGATAAGTAGGTTAACCGTTTTGGGGTAAACTGGATCTAGCCCTTCTGAGTAAAAGAAGAATGCTTGAAAAGTAGACATTAACATTTCACTTAGCATTGACGTGGGCATTAACGTGGGTTTCCTCCCAATGAACGTTTAAGCAAATTGCTAGCAATTGTGTTTGCCATGGCACGTGCTTCGGCTTCAAGCTGATTTTTAGCTTCGTTGCTCGATTTCTCTATCTCAAGCCTACTTGCTTCAATACTTTGACCTACTTCGGACTTCACTTGAGCGATCAATTTGTCACGCTCTGTCAGTGCGTCTTTGCGTTTATTTTCGAGCATCTGGTAGCTTTCAGAACGGGCTGCACGGATCTGTTCTTCATATTTTGAAAGTCTCTGATCATAGTCATGACCCATCTTCTTCGCTTCATGCATTGCACCACTTGTCAGACGCTCACGCTCTTCAATCACACCCATGATGGGTCTGAGCATAAGTCTGTTGAGAACAAAAACAAGTGCTAAGAAGATAAAGAAAGTTACAAACAGTGAATAATCAGGTGTAAGAAGCGAAGAACCTTCTAGAAAAGAGAGATACACGACCGATGAGGCCATCACAGCTTTTATCCTTAGTGCTTATGATTTTGAGTCTATGCGCTTTCGAATCTAGTAATTACAGAAATGTAAGCGCCTCCAAAAATAAGAGGCAAAGGTATCACACGCCATTTTCAGTGTCAAGACAGGCAGGCCACTTTTGGATCTTATTGCACAGCACAATATACTAATGCCTATCTCTACAGTTGGAAGGTGTTTATGATAGCCGAAAATATAAAAAAAGAGCTTTTAGATAGGTTTACAAAAGAACTTAGAGAACCGGTGACGCTACTACTTTTTACCGATGAGTTTCCTTCAGAAGCTTCCGAAGACACAAGGCTTATCTTGAGAGATCTATCTGAACTTTCTACCAAGATCGAGACAAAAATCTTTAACCAAGTAAAAAAGAGAGAGCTTGTTGAGAGCTTTGCAATCGACAAATTTCCATCAACATTGATTTTGGATAAAGATGGAAATGACAGCAGGATAAGGTTTTATGGCTCGGTTGCTGGCTACGAACTTGGTTCGCTCGTCCACGACATAGTGCAGGTCTCCAGAGGTGAAACCTCTTTCTCAAAGAGAGTCAGCGAGGAGCTTAAAAAGCTTTCTACACCAGTTCACATACAGGTTTTTGTCACTTCCAACTGCATACTCTGTCCAAAAGCTGTCAGGCTTGCACACGAAGCAGCAATGCTTAATCCTTTGGTCAAAGCCGATTGCATAGAAGTTACAGAGTTTCTCGAATACGTCGAGAAGTATGAGATCAGGGGAGTTCCAAAGACAGTTATAAACGAGAAGGTTCACTACCTAAGCCTTGTTACAGAAGAAGAGTTTTTAGAATATATACATAAAGCAATTTTTTAAGCTCTTCATTTTCAAAGTTTACCTAAATAGGTATTTCCAATAGCCTTTTGCTTCACCAA
Source organism: Blastocatellia bacterium (assembly GCA_016789295.1). Lineage (GTDB taxonomy): Bacteria > Acidobacteriota > Blastocatellia > Chloracidobacteriales > JADJPF01 > JAEUQL01. The sequence continues at coordinate 5,106 of JAEUQL010000146.1, forward strand.
TAGACCAGGAAAGATGTCCAGCCAAGTGTACTGGTAGTGTTGTAAAATAGACCCACATCCAGACAGAGCCTCTTACGTGTGACCAACTTCTTGACAGGAAAAAAGCAAAGATTAGTGGTGTAGCAAAAAAGTATGCAAGAGCTTTTTTCTTTGACCAATGAAAGTATGCTGCTCTAACTAGAGCAAACTCTTCTGCACGAAACAGTCGCTCTTTCCAGAAATCTTTGGCATTACACAAATATATGTGCTCAACTATCGCGCTCGGCTCAAACTGTGGTTGTACACCATTTTCTATAAGCTTCCAACTAAAGACTGTATCACTAGAAAAATAGTCTCCATCAAACGGTCCATAGCTTTCCCATACTTCACGGCTAAAGAGTGAATTTGAAGGGATAGCAATAGAGGCTTGGCCTGCTGGTAAGTGTGACAAGTAGCTAGAAAACTTACATATGTGTACTCCTTGCTCATACCAGACTTTTGAACCTAGCCCAAGACTTCCTACTACAACTGAGTAACCTTGTAACTGTTTTTGAAAGAGTTTTTCGAGCCAATCGTTTTTGGCTATACAGTCTGGAGCAAGAAAGGCAATAGACGAGCCTTTTGCCATTGAAGCTCCTTTGCTGAAAGCTGCTTGTGGCAAAAGTCTTGAACTACTCTGATAAAAAGTGACGGTAGGAAACTTTTTGACAACATTTGCTGTTTCATCTTCTTGAGAACTGTTGACTACGATAATCTCAAAAGGTTTAATAGTTTGACTAGAAAGAGCTTTAAGACAGCCTTCTAGAGTGTTATAAGAATAGTATGCTGCTATAACAACCGAGATTTTTGGCTCCATACTCGTGAAGATAAGTTTATCCGTAAGCAGAAGGTTTTTACTTAAAAATCAAGTTATGATTTTAGCACGTGCCATAGTAGTAATTGTATTTATTCTCTTCTCTCCAGTCTTTTTCAGCAATAGAGTTTTTGCACAGAAGAGCAGTTGTCAAAGACTAGAAGCTTCGCTTCAAACGCTCATAGACAGAGCAACTCAGACCGGTTTTCCTGGAATTAGTCTAGCATTTTACAAACCTAGCTGTGGAATGGTGAAGCTTACAAGCGGACTATCTAACTTGAAGAGTCGTAAAAAGATGACTCCTAGCGACAAGTTTAGACTGGCAAGCTGTTCTAAAGCTTATATTGGTGTGGTGATAATGCAGCTCGTTGAGGAAGGGAAACTTTCTCTAGACGATCCAATATCAAAATATATTCCACAAGAATACACTCTAAATATCAAAAATGCCAACAAAGCCACAGTTCGACAACTGATGAACCACACCAGTGGCATGTATGACTATTTTGATAGTGACTTTACAGCAGTAGCTTCTGCTAACAGAGGAAAACTCTACAGAATAGACGAAGCCTTGAGGTTTGCTTACGGTAAAGAACCGGAATTTTCTACCCCTGGTAAAGGATATCACTACAGCAATACAAATACAGTTTTGCTAGGAGCAATAATAGAAAAAGTTTCTGGTAGTTCCTATTCACAAGCTCTACGCAAGCGGATCTTTGAGCCACTCAACCTCAAAGAGACATACAATGACTATATAGACCCGGTGATAGAACCTTTAGCACGCGGCTACTTCCTTGATAGAGCAGGTAAGAGAGTAGACTACACAGAGATCAATCAAGGTTATGGTCTGCCAGATGGAGTAGTCGTTAGCAGTGCTCAGGATATGGTTACGTTTCTTAGAGCACTACTTCGACAAGAGAAACTTCTCAAATCAGAGACAGTTGGGCAGATGCTAGTTGTAGATGAAGCGGCAAAGAGGTTTCAAGATGGTCTTAACCTTTTTGTCTATTCTGATTACAGAAATGGAAGCTATGGCAAGATGGTTGGTCATGATGGAGAGTATGGTGGATACAAGTCGGAGATGTTCTATTTTCCTGACAAAGACGTGGCTGTTGTTTTACTAACCAATATCTCTGGTTCTCGTTTGCACAGTAGATGGAAGCGTTTGTATGATGAGGTTACAGTAAGAGTTCTAAGGATGGTTTTATGAAAAGATTTATTGATCTAAGTCACACGGTTGAGTCCGAAATGATCACCTACAAAGGGCTTCCTGGCCCAGTAATCACTGAGCACATGAGCAGGGAAGCTTCACGCTCTCACTATGCAGAAGGGACAGAGTTCTATATAGGCAAGATAGAGATGGTAGCCAATACAGGAACTTATATTGATAGCCCTTTTCATCGCTTCAGTAGTGGCAAAGACCTTTCTGAGCTTCCACTATCTTCTTTGGCAGACATTGATGGCGTTGTAGTTAGAGCAGAAGAGAGAAAAGATCGTGCACTTGGCGAAGAATACTTTCAGAATGTTGCTGTTGCAAACCGAGCAGTAATTGTGCACACAGGTTGGGCAAAACATTGGCGCACAGAACAGTATTCAGAGGGCCATCCTTTTCTCACAGAAGATGCTGCTAAATATCTTGTAATGGCTGGTGCAGTACTGGTTGGAATAGACTCGTTTAATATAGACGATACGGCTGACAAATACCGTCCTGCTCACACTATTTTGCTACAAGCTTCTATCCCAATAGTTGAGCATATGTGTGGAATAGAGAATTTACCTGATGATGGTTTTAAGTTTTTTGCTGTTGCTGCAAAAGTAAAAAATTTTGGCTCTTTTCCCGTTAGGGCATTTGCAATCACATATAACCCCTAACAGAACCTTCTTGCTCTGTTACTACATTTTTAGCAATCTATTTTGGCTATTACAGAAGCGATTTGATGTACAATAGCTTTAGTGAATTTTGAATCCTACCCAACGCATCTGGGGACAGTAGCGGTAACAAGCGGAAACCAGGAGTTCTTATGATGCAACTGCTTATGGACACACCTACCAAAAACAGTATCACCACAAATTTCAAACGTATTATAGGAGGTTATGTCGGTTCTTCATCTGGGCCTCTTTTGGTCTGTATCGGAGGCATTCACGGCAATGAACCAGCCGGAGTACTAGCACTCAAAAGAGTTATTGAAAAACTCCAGTCTCTAAAACCTGCTTTCAAAGGAGAGTTTCTTGCTCTTTCAGGAAATCTTACAGCCTTAAACATGGGCTGCCGTTTCATTGACCACGACCTGAACCGTATGTGGTCTAATGAAAAGATGGCTGCATTAAAAACAGGGCTTGGAGAAAATATATCTGAAAAAGATGAACAGAGAGAGCTTTTGCAGTTGATTGAAGAGGCTTTGAAACGTAAGAGCGGTTCTGCACTCTTCCTTGATCTGCATACAACATCTGCACCTGGCGCACCTTTTGCTTTGGTGAGCGATTCACTAGTAAACCGCAACCTTGCACTGCAACTATCTGCTCCACTTATCTTGGGGCTAGAAG
>JAEUQL010000147.1 GCA_016789295.1 Blastocatellia bacterium
GCAGATATTGTTATAAATGAAGATATCCTAACTTCAGTCCTACCTTCCAAAAAAACTGTAGCAAGTCTTGCAAATTTCAATACTCAACAAAATCAAAACAGAAGCGATAACCCAAAAACAGAGGAAAAATCAACACAAGAGAAGGCTGTAAAACCTGCAGAAGAGAAGCCTGCTTCTGCTGAAGAAAAGATTGGAGACTCGCACCACTACCTAAACTCTTCTATGCTCAACTCATCTTCTTCAGAAGAGAAGCAGCAAGAAGGTTCTAGTCAAGAAAACTCTACAGAAACAGAAGAAGGTCGTGGAAAGAGAAAGCAGGATGGATCTATTTCATCTTCAGCTTCACTATCAGAAAGCAGTCCCAACCCTGCAACTGTTATCATAGACGCTGATGAGCAACGCAAAGACGGTGATGTTTTTATTGCCACAGGCTATGTTGTTATAAAGTACGCAAATAGTGTTTTGCAGGCTGACAAAGTCACGTACAACACAACTAGTGGTGAAGCAACTGCCGAAGGCAATGTTGTATACGACCCAGACCCTTTTCAGCGTATTACTGCACATCGTGCAACCCTTAACATCTACTCAAAGCGTGGAATATTTTATGATGCTACGGGGTTTACAGATCAAACTCCTGATGGAGCAACCCTTAACTTCGTTGCCGAAAGAGCCGAAAAGACAGGGACAGATACTTATGTACTCTATGGTGTGAGCCTGACAGCTTGTGAACAAGGAACACCTGTTTGGCAGTTCCAAGCAGACAAAACACGTTTGCGGATCAACAAAAGTGCCATAGTCCGCAGTGGGATCTTCAAGTTTAAGGATGTTCCTATATTCTACTTACCTGCCATCAGCATCCCAATTGGGCGTAGAGAGCGAAAGTCCGGTTTTCTGATTCCAACTACAGCAAATTCGATCCAGAGAGGTCGTTCTTTTCAAACCTCTTACTACCAGACACTTGGTCGCAGTGCCGACGTTCTACTAAGGGGAGATCTCTACACAAAACGTGGAATTGGTATAGGAACTAACTTCCGTGTCAGAAGCGACGAATTCTCTTTCTTGCGTTTTGGCAACTTTACTGTCTTTGATCGAATATTAGGAGAGAACAACCCAGACCTTCCCGATGAAGGAGGTACACTGCTTTTTGCCAAAGGCGTTCAGCAACTACCAAACAATTTTATTGCTGCAATTGACGTCGATTTTACCTCCAACCTACGTTTTAGAAGGACTTTTGCAAATGATATAGAGCAGGTCTTTAATCCTGAAAATCGCTCCCAAGCATATATTGCCAACAATTTCTCTGATGGTTCTGGTAACTATACCTTCACTTTCAGAGCAGAAAGAAAGACAGACACGCTCTTTTCAACCATTGGTGCACTCAACCCAGATCCAGACCAGGATATAAATCCAAACTTGAACATAAAGATCAGTCATTTGCCATCTTTTGAGCTTACTGGATATGACAGGCAGATAAAAGAGCTTCCTCTTTATGTCTCTTTTGATGCTAGCGCAGATGCACTTTCTAGACAGGATCGTTTAGGCCAGCAGATAACTTTTGAGACGCCGACCATAGTGCAGAGGCTCGACTTATCACCAAAGTTTACACTTATAGTTCCAGACATTGCTGGTTGGGTGATCCGTCCTGAACTACGGCTACGCTCAACTTATTACACAAATAGTCTTCGCCAAGTGCTAGTTCCTCCTACAACTCCTGATGGAACAACTATACTCAACAGACAACTAGATCCTGACAATATCTTTCGCAATTACTTAGAAGTTGCAGTCGATGTACGTCCACCATCTCTTGCAAAAACTTATACTTATGAAGATGGTACTCCACGCTTCAAACATCTCATTGAGCCTTTTTTTACTTACAGAAAGATTTCTGGAGTTGATGATTTTGACCGAGTAATACGCTTTGACTCTAAAGACGCAATAGCAGACACAAACGAGCTTGAATATGGGGTTGTAAATAGGATCTTGGTTCCCAAAGAGAGCAACAATGGGTCTATTTCCACACACGAACTTTTTGCTTTTGCTCTCACACAGAAATACTTCTTTGATCCAGACTTTGGAGGAGCGAGGGTTTCAGGAGTGAGAAACCAGTTCTTTCCGATAAACACACTCTCTGGCTTCAATTTTGGTGGGCGTGCAAGGCGTGTTTCGCCTCTGAATTTTAATTTCAGATACAGACCTCTTAGCTCGATTTCTAGTGATCTTAGATTTGACTATGACACTATATCTAACAAAGTACGTAATTTTTCTGTTGCTGGACAGTTTACAAATCGGTTTGTAGGTTTTACAGGAAGGTTCTTCCGTTCGGCAACTACACAGATCGAACCAGGCAGAATAGAGCCAGGAACTTTTCCTGGCAGCCTTCTATTTACTAATGTTTCTCTTGGAAATGAAAAGAAAGGATTGTATAGCGGAACAAACCTGACATATGACTTTACTAACCGTCGAGATGTAGACACAGGGTTACGTTCACGTGCGGGGCTACGTCGATCATCTACATACATTGGCTACGCTTGTGACTGTGGAAGCATCGAGATCAACTTTACAACTCTTAATCTTGGCGGTGGTTTTAGAGATAGGCGTGTCAGTTTTACTTTCACACTCTCAGGCATTGGAAGCTTTGGGACAGAACGCTTGCAGCAGTAAAAAAGTAGAAGTAGATTTCTACTTCTACTTTCTAATCCTACGGATTGGTTACTGTATCACTCAATTCTTTTATAGAAGAGATCTTGTTGTTCCCCGCATCTACAACCCAAATACCTTCTCCATCAAACAGTACTCCATAAGGAGAAGCACCAACAGTGTAAAGACCAACAACAACCCCGTCACTTGGTCTAATTTTTGTTAAAGTATTTGCCCCATTATTTGTTAGCCATATGTGGGACTGTGCATAAATTATTGAAGCAGGGCCATCACCTACTTTGTATACGCCAGCTACTCTGCCATCAGAAACTGACAACTTCATTATAGTAGCGTCAAAGAAGTTACTGACCCAAATATTTCTGCCATCAAAAGCCATTCCAAATGGCCCTTTACCAACAGCAAAGTCTGCTCTTGCTCCAGTAGCAGCATTAATTCTGCTGACTGTGTTACTTTGACTGTTAGCTACCCAAATGTTTGTACCATCAAAAACAGTAGCCACAGGACGCTTTCCAACAGCAAATTGGGCTATTAGATTACCAGAAGATGGATCTAATTGACTGATGGTGTTACCAAGACGATTAACAATCCACATCTTACCTGCTGCATAAAGAATTTCACCTGGCCCTGATCCAGTGTTGTAAGTTCCTAACAAAGATCCTGTCTCTGCATTTAATTTCACTACTTTATTGATTGAATGACAGGTTATCCAGATATTGCCATTTTCGAAAGTAATCCCTAAAGGATTGCCTTCTATTCTGTAGTTTTTTACAACCTCTCCACTCTTGTCAATTTGCATCACACTGTCACTGAACTGATTAGCTACCCACACATACCTACCATCAAATGTGAGGCACTCTGCACCTTCTCCTATTGAGTAGTCTGTATTGCGGCTGCTGGCAACTACTGTACGCAGTTCTTGTGCAACTTCTGTAACAGGTGTTTGGGCATTGACAGTTGCTGTTAATAAAAAAGGCATTGCCAAATAGAATACTTTTTTCTTCATCACCTCTCTCCTTTCTCAGCTTTACTACCTGTTGAATGCTGACGGCTCTTTTTTACAGCTCTTCTACGCATCTCTTTTTTAGTAGTATTAGTTAGAGATTCTGTAGGTCTATCTGATGATTGATCCATCCAAAGAATAGATTTGACAAGAGCTTCTGGCATTCCTAGTCCAGGGCTTGATGCCCAAAATTGGAGTGGTTCATTGCCATAGCGAACATTTCCCGTATGTTGTGAAACGTCTTTGTCAACTTCTGGGTTGAGGTCTACAAATCCTTGTCGGCGGCGAATCAGCTCAATATCTTCTGGCTTCCCAGTTAGAAAGAGCCATCCAGGTTTGACACGATTCTCTTTGACATAATCAGCTAACACTTCTACTGTGTCATCGACAGGTTTGAGAGTTATAGAATACATAAAGATGTCTTTTCCAACCCTATTACCCAACAGACGCTGTACTTTCACTAAGTTCCTTGTAATTCCAGGACACACTCCATCACAAGTTGCATACATAAAGTTGAAAACCACTATCTTGTCTTTGATTAAATCCTCATAAAATCGGACTTTTTTCCCTTCGTGTGTGGTCAGTTCTACGTTTGGAAAATATCTATCCCGAATCCTTTCTCGTGAAGACATCTCAGTAAAACTTACACGGCTTAGACTTTCTTCTGCTCTAGTATCAGTAGACACTACCAGACCAGCAACTGAGGCGATTCCTGCCCACGAAAGCCATTCTCTTCTACTCAACTTAAACATAACGAGCCTCCTTGTTACGGTTCCGTCTTTAGATCACCTTGTGCAGCAATCTCAAATAGCACCATCATTGCATGATCTTCGTGTATCGAATTGTGACAATGCATAGCATACAAGCCATCAAAATCTCTAAATCGGAAAAAGAGTTCAACAACTTGATTACGTCCAACACGAACTACATCTTTACGCCCTTTTTCCACAGAGCCATTTGGTATAGCCACGCCGTTACGCTTCAGTATCTGAAACTCTTCAAAATGTATGTGCATTGGGTGTTCCCAACCACCTGAATTGTTCTGCAGAATCCATCTTTCAACAGAATTTCTTTGAATTTTGAACCGTGGTGGAGCAAGACAAGTAGCAAACTGTCCATTGATTGCCCACATACCATTTTTTCTCTCAAGTTTGAAAGTGCGTGTAACACGAGGTTGTGCTGTTGTTGAAGGAAGTCCATAAAAACTTGTAATAGTAGCAGGGTTTGCACTACCGTCAGCTACAGGTGGCTTATCAACTATAAATTTAAGAAGATACGTTCCTGCTCCTGCAGGGAATGTGTCTCCTGTAGGACCTCTGCCATCTGTCTGTTCCATACGATTTTCAAGATAGACAACTGTTCCTGGAGCAAACTGTGAGAAATCTATTATTATATCTGCACGCTCAGCTACACTCAGAACTGTGTGTGTTATCTGTACAGGTTTTGGAAGTAGATTTCCATCGCTCGATATTTGCCACATAGGAATAGCTGTATTTAGGTTATTTGGATTTGTCAGGTAAAGGTCAACAAATCGCGAAGGTCCAGTATTTAAGATACGAAACCTGTAACGACGGGGGTGAACACTAAAGAATGGCTGAATCTTGCCATTTACTAACGTTTTATCACCCAAAATACCATCAAAATTAGCAAGATCGAAAAAAGCCTGGCCTGTTTGAGGGTCATAGACTTTGTCAGCTATCATCAACGGAATATCAAATTCCGGGAATTTTGGCAACCTAAATCCTGTAGTCTCATCACCTGTGTCAAGATGATTAAAGAGTAGATAGAATCCTGCCAATCCTTTATAAACATTTTGTGCCGTGAAATCTACACGATGGTCGTGGTACCACAAAGTACTAAGAGCCTCATTCAGATCGCCATTTGGCTGATGTGTAGATCTAGCTCCAGCCAAAATATTTGGGTAGTGCTGGTCATACCACTGCCCCCTCTCAAAAAAATCGCACGGATAACCATCACTTTCTGACGGGGTATGTCCATTGTGAAGGTGTGTAGTTACAGAAGGGACTCCAAAACCACCATTATTTATCGGGAGATTGTTGATGTTGCGTATCAGAACAGGGCGGCCATATCTTGCTACATAAGTAGGGCCAGGAAACCTTCCATCAAATCCCCAAATAGTCTGTGGTGGTAGTTGTGGATGGGCAACATAGGTACCTTGTTGCTGCGAGACTCTATAAAAATCTACTGGTGGATAGAGTGTCAGAGCTTGATGGTTGCGAGTTCTTCCTTCACCTGCTGCAGTGTTGGGGGCAACAGTCGGTGCCGGATTTAATGGAACCGCTTCTGGACTTTTAATCACCATGCCACCATTCATGTGTGTTGGTAGTTCTTCTAGAAACGGAGTTGTTGGTGGACTGATGGGATTATCTAGCGGAGTAGTTTTGAGTGGGTCTGCCCACCTAGCACTTAGTCCTCGCACAGGAACTAACATTCCTGCACTAGTCAAAAGTCCCATTTTTAACATTTCACGTCTGCTTAATCTAGCAGCAATTATTTCGCGTCGATTTTTAGCAGCGTTTTCTATCTCTTTCAGTCTTGTTTTTGAAAGTTTTTCAGACATTTGGGGCTGTTCCTCCAAAAGCAGTGGTTATGGGTTTGAACTACCTAGCATTATCACTAGGAGGTGTCAAAAAATTAAGGTTTAATTTCAAACTACAGATGGATAGTAATCGATAGAAAAAAAGAACAGAAAAACAACAATAGATCACTAGTAAATAGTGCTTAAAAAACAAGCAAACTTGATGGAATATTATTAGAGAAGCGTTTTTGCTGTCTTCTTAAGAAATGACACCATAACGCTTAAGGTATGTGGATTCTAAGAAAATAAATAGTTATAAAGCAAATAGTTTTTCCTAGCAATATACTATATTAAAACTACTTATTGATTGGTAATTTTACTCTTAATCAACAAGAGTGTTTAACTTATTGATATAGAATCTATTACAGCAAACTTATTCTTAATATTCAACATAGAATATATAATTTGTATATTAGTTTTAATTCTTTATTAAGTAAAAGTATTACTATATATACCTTTTTATTTAGTAAGGGTTTTTATTTTTGAAGAATAGTTTTTAGTTATAGGATCTATTTTTGATAGAGGTTTGTTTGAAAGTTATAAACTAAAAAAAGACTTATACGGTTATACTATATAAGTTAGTTTTAATAATATTTTGGCAAAGCTATCTTATTCTCTCTCTAAACACTTATTTTTTCTTATCATAATCAACCTAGTCTTCAATACTCATACGATCTACACTCTCAATTTTTTTGATAGCCAATGAGTTATATTGAGAGTTTGTATCATAAGCTAGCCATCTTCCACTCAACTGTTTTGTTACAACTTCTGTAGTACCAGAACCAGAAAAAGGATCTGGTACCAGATCTTCAGAATTGGACGAAGCAAGCAGAAATTTTCTTATCAATGCTTCTGATTTTTGTGAATGTATTGCTGCTAACTATCCTACTATTTATATTGTATGGAGGATTGGCAAACACCAAATCAACAGTCTGACCAGCAATAGAAAGAGAGCCACTCAATACTGTCTCTTGCTGTTAGGGTATTGTTACTGAAGACAGAAGCCCAACAGCAATGGGCTGTTGCCAAATTTGTCGGGCTGAAGATCTCTGTTTTTAGACTGCATAAGAATTTATCTGGTTTCTAATATCTTCTCTAGCAGATCTTCTACTTTAGCAAAACAGACGGTCTTCTGGGTTTTGCACTTTAGTAAAAAACCAGAAGTCTGTTCATAAGCTACTACCGAAGCATCTTTGAGTAGAAAATCTGTTCTTGCGTTACTATCAAACCTATTTGCTACAAGCTTAAAATCTACTTTATTGACCTTCAAAGCTTCATAGAGCCGCCATTCTGCCTCTGTTTCCAAAAAAAGTTCTTCAAGAATTGCTGCCCTCTCTAGTGCAAGTCTGGAAGACCAACGATTTATTGAAAACCTTTGCCCTGATATATTTTCAATAGGTCTATCAAGAGTTATCAATTTACCAAGTTTGTAGACAATTTGTAGTTGATCATTTCCTTTTCTATTCTGCCAAGGTGTTGCTATTTCAGATCTCTTTTTTACTTCAATAGAAAGTACCTTAGCAACATGTGTTACGGCACCAACAGATCTTTTTGATTGTAGTGATTTGGGTGAATAGATCGCTATACTGTTAACAGAAAGCTGCCGTCTCTGATCTTTTTGGAGCGGTGTATAGTAGATCTGTCTACTATTAATCCAAGAAAGATGCTCTTCTGGATCGATATTTCTGAGCACTCCTATCATCACTATCTCTGATGATGCAATTTTCCAAGCTTGTGCACGGCTTCTTGCCGCATGGTCGAGTGTAATATCTGCTGTAGCCCACCCTCCACGCCTCAAAGCAGTACGTATCCAACTTCTCATATAGCTGGTGTTTGATGGAAGAAAAGGGATTGCACCAATACCAAGCTTTTCTAGCGACTTCCAAAGCAAGCCTTCATTAAAACTCGGATAGTTTATCTTGTTGCGAGCTTCATCATAAGGAAAGAGTGCTGCAGCCTGTACTACAACACGCTTTGGCACTCGAAATTCCTCACTCTTCCCTAAATCTCCACTCTTTGTATAACTGCTTACTTCTTTTCCAAAATTACTTTCTGTCTCTAAAATACTTGGTGTTATCAGACTATTGTTATCTGGTATTAATTCTAGGATTGCATCGCGGTAGCGGTGCAAGGCATTGATAGCATCTTCGGGAGGACCAGGGGTTTTGTAACGAT
>JAEUQL010000148.1 GCA_016789295.1 Blastocatellia bacterium
TTCGACGTCAACAAGCTGCTTATCGCAGAGGACTTTTTCGGGCAACAGTCTTTTCGGCTGCTCTGATTATAGTGATGGCAGTACTTGTTCTAATAGCTTGGCAACAAGCACGCCGTGCAGACGAAAGTTTACGTTTGGCAAATGCTAGTGCTCAAGATGCTTTGAAGGCTTATGGTGAAGCTGATAGAGAGCGTAGACGTGCTATCGAGCAGCAGTCTATTGCACAAAAGGAGGCTGTCAAAGCAGAAAAACAACGTCAAGAAGCAATCGAGAATCAGGAACTAGCTGAACAGAAACAACACGAAGCCGACCAACAGAGGCATTTTGCTGTAGAACAACAGCAGATAGCTGAAGAACAGGGTAAGATAAATAAAAGACTTCTCTATGCTGCACAAATGAACTTGGCACAACAAGCTTGGGATAATGGTAATGTTACTAGAACGTTAGAATTACTTGAAAATCAGATTCCAAAACATAATCAACAAGATCTGCGTGGTTTTGAATGGTTCTATCTCTGGCGACTTTGTCATAGTGAGCTATACACTCTCAAACACATGGATGGTGTCAGCTCTTTGGATATTTCACGCGATGGGAGATTGGTTGCTACAGGAGGACGCGAAAAAGTAATAAGACTCTGGAATGCTGAACATCGACAAGTAGCCAGCTTTAATGGACACACAGGAGACATACAGGCTCTTGCCTTTTCACCAAATGGGGAGTTGTTGGCTTCAGGTAGTGCTGATTCTACTGTAGTGCTTTGGGAAGTTTCTACAGGGCGACAACGTGCCCTCTTTCGTCACAAAGACAAGGTAGTGATGCTGGCATTTACTCCCGATGGCAAAATGCTTGCATCGGTTGGCTTTGACAATGCGCTGAGAATTTGGGACACAGTTGCAATGAAAGAGAAAGGCGCAGTAGAGCTTCAGGAACGTGTTACTTCGGTAGCTGTTTCTATTGATGGTAATTTGGTGGCGGCTGGTGATCGCAGAGGAGATATAAGAATCTGGCGTTTAGACAATTTAGAGCAGACAATGTTTCTGTCAGGACACAGTCAATATGTATGGGCTGTCGCTTTCTCACCAAATGGCAAGCGTCTTGTCTCTGCTGGTGCAGACATGACTTTGAGATTTTGGGAACTAGCAAGTGGCAAAGAGACAGCTTCGTTTAGAAAGCACGAAGATTGGATATATAGTATTACCTTTTCGCCTAACGGAAAGCTTCTTGCTACAACGTGTCGGGATGGAACCGTCAAAGTATCGAATGCTGATTCTGGCCAGGATATTTTGACGATAAAAGGTCATACCTATGAGGTTCGTGCAGCCGTGTTTACTCCTGATAGTAAACACCTCATCAGTGCAAGTTGGGATAAAACGGTCAAAGAATGGGATCTTGATATAGAACTAGATTGGGTAGATATAAACGGTCATGAAGGACGTGTTTATACTTTGGCTTTATCGCCTGATGGAAAGCTGCTCGCTTCTGGTGGAGAGGATAAAACAGCAAGATTTTGGGATAGTAAGACTGGAAAGGAAGTAGCTATTTTGACTGGACATACAAAAGAGGTTCGTTCAGTAGCTTTTTCACCAAACGGGGAACTGCTTGCTACAGGTAGCTATGACCAGACTGTGAAGCTTTGGAATGTAGCAGAAAGGCGTGAGATTAGAACCTTGAAAGGTCATACAAATTGGATCTCATTCGTTATATTCTCTCTTGATGGAAGATATTTGGCATCATCTGGCAGAGATGGTGCAGTAAAGCTTTGGGAGGTAGCAACAGGTGGTCAGATTTATAGCTTACAACACAACAGTGATTGGGTAGGAAGTATATCTTTTTCTCCAAGTGGAAAAGTGCTGGCAAGTTTTGGTGAAGATGGAAAAGTGAAGCTTTGGGAAGTAGCAACAGGTAAGCAGTTATATTCTTTGCATTCTAACTGTGAAGCGATGCGTGCAGGTCTCTTCTTTGCTGGAGAGATGAACTTGGCTACAGCAAGTAGAGATGGAACAATAATCTTTTGGGATCTGAAGACCAAACAACCTACTGCGAAGCTTCGCGGACACAACAGCTCTGTCTGGTCGTTGGCATTTTCGCCAGATGGGAAGAGGCTTGCTACTGCTAGTGCCGACAGAACAGTGAAAGTATGGGATATGGAGACAAAACAGGAATTAGCAACACTTCATGGCCATAAAGATTGGGTTTGGGCTGTACTATTTTCACCAGACGGAAAGACTTTGGTTACTGCTGGAGGAGATTCGACCATAAAGCTCTGGCACGCAACAACCAACTCTGAGGTATATGTAGCCAGAAGATAGTTTAAAATTCCTATTTGTTGGTAAAAAAAGCTTGCGCTGTCTTAAGAGATAATTTATAGTCTTCGACCTATCGTGAGAGTATGCGGATGTGGCGGAATGGCAGACGCGCAGCGCTCAGGACGCTGTCACCTTCGGGTGGTGGAGGTTCAAGTCCTCTCATCCGCATCAAAAATGAAGCTTAAGTAAAGACCTTGAAAGCTAAGCTCTAAAGCTTGCTTCAGGGTCTTTTTACTTCTAAAACTTTTTTAGAAGTAGCCTTTCTATTTAGCTACTTATGCCAAAAAATATAATAGATCTAAGCATAGAAAATCTGGTGACAGAAAACTATACTTGAGTAGATAATTAAGGTTGAGTTGCTGTGGCATAAGTAGGCAAACCCACTCTAGAACTGTCTCTATTGCCCCCAGCACCGCTATAACTTCCAGCAATGAAAGATAAAGAGATGAAAATAAGACAAGCAACAATTGAAGATCTAGAGAAGCTATGTAAAGTGAGAAACAATGAGAAATTGTTTCAAGAATATTTAGAAGACTGTGATGGAGAAAGAGCCTATTTTCTAGTGGCAGAAATAGAAGAGAAGATAGTTGGTTTTGGTCTTGTTTATTTGGATATTACAAAAAAAGGAAAGAAAAAATCTCATATGCCAAAACTGAGCGATCTATATGTTGCCGAAGAATATAGAAGAAACGGTATAGCAACAGCTTTGGTCAAAGCTAGAGAAGCTCTTGCCAAGCAGTATGGTCATTCACATATATACGTTAGTATAGATCCTTCTGAAAGTGCCGAAATGGTCTGTTTGGCAAAGAAACTTGCTTACGAACCTTTGCAACCGGAACCCTATCTTGTTTCTGCTCTTTATTATGATCATCAAGGTCAGCCTTATGAAAAACAGTATTTTAGGCTCGATTTCAAGAAAAACTTGCTTTGATTTTATCTTGTGGCTTCAATAATATCTCTGCTACCCTTAGCATAGATCTTTTGACTTAATTTATCTGTCAACTATATATCTAAAATTTTGCAGATGATGAAACCTATATGCTTGAAAACTCTTTCAATACTCTTTCTCTTTCTCTCTATGAACTCTATTTGTGTGCAAAAGAGTCTACATTACTACCAAGCTTTCTAGGCTCTACTCTCAGAGGGGCTTTTGGTCAGGCACTCAAAGATGTTGTCTGCATAATGAACCACCGTGACTGTGCTAAGTGTATAGTTTTTGATAGATGCACATATCCTTACATCTTCGAAACTCCTGTTCCAAAAGATCTACATCAACTAAAAGGCTTCCAGCAAGCTCCACACCCATTTATCTTGATGCCACCAATAGATAGAAAAGGGCTAAGCAAAAACTTTGATAAAGTATCTATTCAGGCAGAGCAGATACTGCCATTTAGGCTCACTTTAATTGGTAAAGCTCAAGAAAGCCTCCCATATATAATCTATGCTCTAAGTCAAATGGCAGAACGAGGGCTGGGATATGCACGTGCTAAATTTCAGCTCGTTGAAGTTAAACATAATAACAAAACTATCTACACCATTGAGCAACAGAGGCTTTCTAATATGACGCAAGCAGCGCACAGCCTCAAAGAGTTGGTTACTGATCGACTTAAAAAACTTTCTACTAAAGATACTATTAAGCTTAAGTTTCTTACTCCTTCAAGAATTCGAGTCGATGGAGACCTACAGACAGAGCTTACCTTTCAGTTGCTTGTAAGAAATCTGCTGCGCCGCCTCTCTATGCTCTTTGCTGTACACGCCGAGAAACCTTTGGAGCTAAACTTTAAGCAGTTGATAGAGCTTGCTTCAGGTGCTGTAGTAGCTGAGTCTAACCTTAAGTGGCTCGACTTGGAACGCTACTCAAACAGACAAAAAACAAAAATGAAAATAGGTGGGTTTGTAGGTGAGATAGCCTTTTCTGGCGAGGCTATAGAAACGTTTCTTCCTTTAATAATAGCCGGAGAAATACTTGGCATAGGGACTGGTACAACTTTTGGACTTGGACACTACCAGATAGAACCTGCTTTTTAGCTGCTACTTTCTTGAGTCAGTTTGTTGGTTTTCAAAACGTTTTGTCGTTTATTAAAAGTACAGACTGACTTTATAGGAGTAGCAAAATGGTACGAGATCTAGTAGCACTTGCAGCACTTCTGCACGGCATTGTTAATCTATGGGAAAAGACCCAAAAAGGGTTGTATCAGAAATTTATAATTCCCTACATAAAATCTAACTTTCCTCAACTAGCCGATGCTTCTTTTTTTACAAACCCTTACTTTTCTGAAAACAATGAGGTAGCTGATCTTAGGATAGTTGTTGACCAGGCTTACAGCCTAGCTGTAGGTCTTGATGGTTTGAAACTACCTGAAAAAGATAACTACACCCAATATCTTGGTACAGTTACAGAAGGAATCAGTATCACTGATGATAGAGATTCTGGGAAAAAAGAAGATGAGAGATATTTCTACAAACCAGAGCCTCTTTCTATAAAGAAAACTTCTTTTCCAGAAAAGCTTTCGGCTCCTATCTCAGAAACAGCCTATAAAAGCTTGTGGAACAAGTTTATTGAAGAATACGAGAAAGCTCCTTCAGGCAATTTCCAGGTACACTTTGATACTCTGACGCATTTACTCCACAAGTTTACTTGGGGTGTTACCGATGGCTATAACAATTCGCTTTATGATCATTGCCGAATTGCATCAGCACTAGCTGTAGCTATTTATGAATCAAAACAGAAAAATGCTATAGACGATAAAGAACTGCTGCTGATAAGTGGAGATATTTCTGGAATACAGAATTTTATCTACAACCCTGCTTTTAATGGTCAAGAAGTTTATGATGGCGTTGCAGGTCGTTTGCGTGGAAGATCTTTCTATCTAAACTTGCTCTTAAAAACACTTGCTGACTATTTGATAGAAAAGCTAGATCTTTACAGCGTAAATATAGTATGGGCTACGGGTGGACATTTTTTAATAATTGCTCCAAATACGTTTTACTGTAAAGAAGCCTTGAAAACTGCAAAAAAAGAGATAGCAGAATGGGTTTGGCAAGAGTTTCAAGGAGCACTTGGGGTTGCAGTCGCAGATCTAGAAATATCCAGAGATGAGATTAAAGATTTCAGTAGTGCAAAGCAGCAGTTATCTAATAATACATCCGTACTCAAGTTACATCCGTTTACTGCCCCTCTCTCTTTTCAGATTGAATCTGACGATCAATGGGAAAATCCCTGGGTCATTAGAATGCAGCAAGACATATGTAGAGATACCAGCCGAGATATGTCTGAAGAGGACTGCAAAATAGCCGATGAGTATCAAAGTAAAACAAGTGATGTCAGACGTTCTGTGCAAAGTATACACTTTGACAAAATAGGACGTGCGTTGATTAATGCAAGAACTCTTCAGCTTTACAGAAGGCAGGTAACTTTTTTAGATACTGAAAAGGTGGTACGTATTCCACAATCGATTTCAGAAGCCAAAAAGTTTGCAGAGATCTTTCCAAATAATGTATTGATAGAGTTTCCTAAGTTTGAACGCTATTGGCTTCTTTCTCCAGAAAGTTTACCAAAACAGGGTACAGAATTACGCCTTACAATTATTAACCATAAAAACCCAGACATATTTTTTGTTGGTGAAAGCTCTTCAACAAACACTGCACAGGGCTTCTATCTAATTGCTGATGCAGTAAAAACTGAAGGATCAAACTGTATAGTTGAATTCGATTCACTTGCACAACAGTCTATAGGCGTAAACTTTCTTGGTGTGCTACGAATGGATGTTGACAACCTTGGTCAGGTCTTTCATTCTGGACTACTTCAGCAGGAACGCCATCTAACAAAAATAGCCTCTATTTCGAGGATGATGGATTGGTTCTTTTCTGGTTATCTAAATACTCTAGTATCTAACAAAAATCTCTACACAACATATGCTGGTGGTGATGACCTTTTCATAGTAGGTGCTTGGAATGAAATATTAGAATTGGCCGAGACAATAGAGAGCGACTTCAAAGAGTTTTGTGCTCACAATCCATCGTTACATATATCTGCAGGAATAGCTCTCTGCAAAGGCAAGTATCCAATTGCAAGAGCAGCCGAAGATGCTGCACTACTACTTGAAATTGCAAAAAGTGAAAAGCGAGATCACCTGTTAGAAGATACCGACAAAAACTCACTTGCATTTTTGGAAAGAAAGATTTCTTGGCAGAACTGGTACCAAGTTAAAAAGCTTGCAAACAAGCTTATCGAGAATATAGAGAATAAGAATCTTTCACGCCGTTTTGTCTACAACATACTTCAGCTCTACAAAAACCATATAGACCCAAATCGCAAGTTTGGTGAAAAGCTCGATCCAGATATCATTTGGCTCCCACGTTTTCTTTACTCTCTTGCACGTAATATTTCACCTAATACCGAAGGGTCAACCTTACAGATAGAACTTCAAAAATATATAGAAGCAGAGAAGTTCTATATACCACTCTTTGCAGGCTATGCACTGCTTAAAACACGAAATATGAAAGAACACACGAAGGAGGTAAATAGAATATGAATCAGAAAAACTATCAGTTTGATAAAAATCAGGAAAAGAAAGAGACCAAAGAGACTTTGACTGACTTTGCAAAGCTCATCAAATACTCTCAGTTTAATGATGAAAAAGTGATGGCTTTAAGTGAAAAGCTTGGAGAGAGCTTGAATAGCTCAAGAAATGGGGAAGGTAGAAGTGATACATCTACGCAAATTCGAAAGTTCTACAACCTTGTGAAAGTAGCGCAGAACAGAGTACAAAACTCTGAAAATCCACAGGAGGTCAAAATTAAGCTGTACACGCTACGTGCCCAGGTAGCCTATGCAGCAGCACGAAAGACTATAAGCCCAGACTTTAAAGAGTTTTTTGATACTTGTCTAACAAAACTTCTTGCAGATACGAATCTGAAAAAGTCAATCAATGATTTTGCCACATTCTTTGAGGCATTCTATGCCTATTTCTACTTCTACAATGAACAGAACAAAAGGAGAAGTTAAAAAATGAACAGGTTGAAAGCAATAGTAACTATTAAAGGAAAGATAGAGTGTATAACAGGACTTCACATTGGAGGTTCTGGAGGTGGTTATGAGATAGGCGGTATGGACAATCCTGTAATTCGAAATCCAATAGACGGCTTTCCATACATTCCAGGCTCTTCTCTAAAAGGAAAGATGCGCTCTTTGATGGAATGGGCAGAAGGTAAAGTAACGACAGACGGAACAGTATATTTTGCCAAATCAGACCCCAATGATCTGATATCAAGAATATTTGGTGCTCCTGCAGAAGCAGATAAAAGGTCTGGCCCTACACGGTTGATAGTTCGTGATGCTGTTGTTGATGAAAAAACAAGAAAGATGATGATTGACTTGGAAGAAAAACAAGGTCTGCCAAAAGTCGAAATCAAAACCGAAGTAAGTATCAATCGCCTCACATCTAAACCACCTTCGGGACCTCGACAGACTGAACGTGTGCCAGTAGGTTCAGCCTTCGATTTTGAAATGTCTTATGGTGTTTATGAAGTAGAAGGTTTAAATCAGGATGACATAGATCTGATAGACAAGCTTTTTCTTGCTCTCCGTCTCGTCGAAGATTCTGCACTGGGTGGAAGCGGCTCACGTGGCTACGGTCAAGTCAAGTTTCGTGTGTCTAACACAATAATCAAAACTGTTGAGGACTACATAAAAGGCACTCAAAAAGACCTCTCAACAGAGCTAAAAGACCTTGCAACTTTTACTGTTAGTGACATTGACAAGATCAAACAAGAACTAAAACAACTTCCTTAAAGGTGAAAAATGATAGTCTACCTTTTGCCAAAGTCGCCATTTACCAAAAGTGCTCCACGTTCTGACACTCTCTTTGGGGCAATATGTTGGGCAATTAGGCTGCTCTATGGTCAACAAAAGCTTGTTGACATAATAGAAAAATTTGATGCTGCAATCGAATCAGCACGCCCACTACCATTTCTCCTTACTTCTTGCTTTCCTTATTTTCAAGACAAGCAAGGAAAGATACATTTTTTGCCAAAACCACTTTTACCATTGGACTGTAAAACAACATCAACAACTGCTGAATTGACTCCATCTAGTAAGTTGAAAAAATTGAAAAAAGCT
>JAEUQL010000149.1 GCA_016789295.1 Blastocatellia bacterium
CACAAGGTTATGTTCATAAGAATCTAGGCCCACATTTTTATTGTTGGCATAGATTTCATGACGGCCATACTCTTTGTACCACTTTGCAACTGTAGCATTCTGGTGCATTTCTTCGATGATATTTCGCCAACCAATACCAGTGTTGTATGCACAGAAAGATATCTCCCCTTCTTGTGTTCCATAAGGGATTATGCACATTTCTGTACGGCGGAAGTCATAGTTGAAAAGATCTTGGAACCACATACCTGCAACAAACAGGAAGTTCCATGGGTCAGAGCGTCTCTTCTCGATATCTTCTTTTGTACGCCTGCCATCTACCCTACCATAGCTCTTACCAGTAAGACCAAATGACTTGTCAAACTTTTTGAGCATTGAAAGTATAGAGAAACTCTTTGGTGCTCCGTATGGATTATAGTTCTTCAGCAGTGCAAGACCCATCATTACATTGGATGCCCACTTACCACGGCTTGCATCGGTGATCTTGGTCATATCCTTGACTAGACCAGGAATGTTAAGAAACTCTGGAACTGGAGCCATCTCTTTTGTCTCTTTGTTGATCATCAAAGCTGTTCCAACACCACAGTTCGGATGGCAACCACAGCTCACCTGACCCCACTCAGCCTTTGGCCCGTGTGCAAGATCAGCAAAATCAGCAAAAGCACTCATTAAAGAAAGAGGGAACCAATCACGTGTCGGCTCTGTGATACCTACTTGCTGTTTGACGTCATTTGCCAAGTGTGAAAGTGTGTAGCGTTGACGCATACGTCTGTCATCGCTGATATCTTCATCACGACCAGTGAAAGAGACTGGTTGGAAAGAAAGAAAAGCTATCTTCTTTGGGTTGTCGAGAGCAAACTCGATGATTCGACCTACCTGATCATTGTTAACACCATTGACAATAGTGGTAACGAGAACTATCTCGATTCCTGCTGCGTGAATATTGTTAATGGCACGCAGTTTCACATCAAAAAGGTTACCAATTTGACGATGGCTGTTGGCATCGTTGCCAATTCCATCAAACTGCAGATAGACATATCTTAGACCTGCTTCTGCAGCTCTTCTTGCAAAGTTGAAATCTTTGGCAAACTCAATGCCATTCGTTGCTGCCTGTACACTGTTGTAACCTACTTTTCTAGAGTAAGCTATAGCATCAAAGAAGTATGGAGATAGTGTCGGCTCGCCACCTGAGAACTGAACAGACATTTGGCGACGTGGTTTGATCTGTATGGCATTATCGAGGATCTCTTTGATGTCTTCCCAGCTCAACTCGTGCACAAAACCAACCTGATTTGCATCCATAAAGCAAGGATCACACATCATGTTGCAACGGTTGGTCAAGTCTACTGTCAGAACTGAACCACGACCAAATTTTATAGAACTGCTCCCGTGCTCGTGTAATCCTTCGTCATTATGTGAACGAATGTCGCGCCCTGGGAACATGCTCTCAATGTGTTCTAAAAACTTCGAGTCGATAGCCATGATGTCTTCAAATTTGCCATGAATTGGGCACTCTTTAACCATCCAGATCTGGCCATCACGTTCGACAATCTGAGCTTTTATCTCTCCAACCTTCTGATTGATAAGTACTTTATAGTCAACGTCACCATTTAGAATCGAGGCTCGTGCTTCTTTAACACATTTTGGACAGAGAGAGTCTGTAGTGCGTGGCCATCCAAGCACTGGCTTGCTCTTCTGCCAAGACTTAAGCATTGGCTTGTCAGACCATTTCGGGGTAAATGAAGGGTTTGGCCTGAACTGATTAATGAGCTGAATGCCATCAAATGCTTTACCAGCGATTGCACTTATTCCCTTTTCGACAACTTTTTTAAAAGATACCATTTTCTCCTTATTTCTCCTTCCGCGAACTTTGACATTCGCGCCATATCAGGGAGGCTCACGCCATCCGTACCTGCAAGAATCTGAAAGCTTTCTAAAGCTTCTTGCTGAGAGAGCAAACACTCTCGGTGCGATTCTACAGATTTTGTTTAGAAATACCGACCAATGGCTCTCAGCACGTTAGCTCTAAACTTTAGCCCTTAAGCTTTGAGCCTAAAACTCAGTTTTTAAGCTTATTACCAACCTTTTTGAGATTGGATTTACAAAAAACATTCTTTGATCTACTCAAACAAGTAGAAAGCACTAAGCCGATACTAAAAATCGGCATTTACAACTTCTAAATCTTTTTCTTCAGAACTTGACTTCACACTTTTGCGATTGACCTGAAGTCTGATCAATTGTGGCTGGTGTTGAACTGACAAACCTACCTCAGATGGTGGTAGAGATGGTTT
The DNA here is from genome assembly GCA_016789295.1 of Blastocatellia bacterium. Classification (GTDB taxonomy): domain Bacteria; phylum Acidobacteriota; class Blastocatellia; order Chloracidobacteriales; family JADJPF01; genus JAEUQL01. Next base: position 2,289 of record JAEUQL010000149.1, read on the forward strand.
GCTGCCCATATCCAAGAGTGTTTGTGGTCTTCGCCAATTGTCAAGAGTTGCTACCTTGTGAACACAAGCAACTGTACAGAACGGAGCACAGTCTTTCTTGGTGTTGTACTCTCTTCTAATATCTTCAACACTATAGTCTGAAAGTGGAATACCAGGATAGCCACGACGTTGCGAGCAATAATGTACCAGGCCATCTTCACAAATGTAAAGATAACGGCTACCTGCTCGGCATTTCCAATCGTTTGGTAGTCCAAGTGCTAAATTATTCTGGAATTTGTTAAATCTAGCATAGCTAGTTTTGCCTATTGTTCGAAGCTCATGGAAAACGCTCTGCTCAACCTCATTTAAGCCATTACTTTTACCACCAAGCTGACCATGTCCGTCATGAATAATCCCTACTGTGGTTGAAAAACCAAACTCCACAGCTCTTTTGCCAATCACAAGAGCATCCTTGGGGTTTCTGATTCCACCACCAATTACAGAGTTGATGTTTACAGCAAAAGTGGCATGCTCGTGAAGCATCTGCAACTTCTTGTCTAGCACTTTCATGCTCTTGAAAGAGACATCATCAGGCTCTAAGTTGTCAATGCTTATCTGCATGTAATCAAGCCCTGCTTGGTTTAGCCGCTTGATGCGATCAGGTACTAAGAGGTAACCATTTGTGATAAGAGCTGTAAGGATACCCAAACTACGAGAGTAGGAGATCATTTCGTCCAAATGTGGATGTAGAAGAGGTTCTCCACCACTGAAGACTAGAGCCGAAAGCCCCAAAGAAGCAAGCTTCTTTATGCGGCTTTTCATCACATCCAAAGGTATGCCTGCTGAATGATCATCATACTCATTGCAATAAGCACATGCCAAATTGCACCTTCTTATCGGTATGATGTGTGCCACAACAGGATGGTCTGTTGATAAAAGACCTTTGAAAATGAGTTTGTACTCTCTAAGTCTACGATGAAAAGGATTACGATTAGGAACCTTCTTACTCATTTTATTTATTGAGACTTTATCTGAGACCTTATTACTCATATCTTCCAGCAAACTTGATTCACTCTCTCTAATTTTCTCTACTTGTTTTGAACTTTCGCTAAATACCAGATTTTTCAAGATCTTTGGTATTTTGACTAGCACAACAACTGCTACACGTTACAACTTTCAGCTAGCATCAGACCATATAGCTTCTACTCAAGTTCTCAAACGCCAACAAGACGGCATGACCTGTAGCGACATCTACAGAAGTAAAATCAGACTGTTAGGAATATCGTAAAACTCTATTGATGCGAGCTGCCGATATACTATGCAAAAAGTGATCCAGAAAAGTATTATCTTGTTAATTATTGAATACAATAGGGTTATGGGTTACTGAACGGCAAACATATCCCTTAACCATAGAGAACCACGGGTCATTAAGACACACTCCTTATGCTAAATGCTCTATTTAATAGACTTAGCAAGTGTCTTTTTTCCCTAAACCCTACTACCAAAAAAGATATTAGTATCAAACTGACACATATTGGGTAGAAAAGGAGAAAAAGCTGTAGCATTTTGACACTTTCAGATTATTAAACTTTAGTGATTAAAAATCGATTAAACACAATAGATTGGGTTTCAGTAAGGTTCTAAATCGCTTCTATTTTATAAACTTCTACAGCTTTGACAAAGGCCGGCTCATACGCAGAGCTGTTTGGCCTCCTTCGTACAGACCTTCCCTGCCAGAAAAGGTGAAGCCCAATTTTTTAAAAAGAGACTGTCCAGCAAGGTTGCTATCGGCTACAGTCAATCGTATATCCTTTATTTTGAGTGTTGTTTGCTGTTCAATCATAGAGATCACTTCAGTTAGAAGAGTTCTACCCATTCCTTGTCGCTGAAAGAGTGGATGTACGGCAATGGCCAAGATATCAGCATAAAAACTAGACTCAACTTCTTGAAAAATACCAACAACTATAAAACCAACTAGTAGAGAATCTAGCTCAGCAACTATTGTCAAAACGTCTGGAACATCTATCCATTCCGGCAGATACTTACGATAGTTACCATATATAGAAAAAACTTCTCCAGAAAGTTCTTCTATAGCTTGCCTGTCATTTTTGTAAAAGGTACGGATCTTCAGCTTGGCATTCAAGATTAGTCGTTCACTTTCAGTCTTTCAGAATCGACTTGCCAACCACTACCAAAAAGCTTGACCTGATAGTCGCCTTGCAACCGGGAGGGGCCAGATTCTTGTGGTTCTACAAGATGATACTCTACTCTTATAAGCACACCTGCACTACTTCTTATCATAACTTTCAGAGCATCTATCTCAACCGACTTTGCCTTTTTGAGTCTGTTTCGTAGACCTTCCATGCTCTGTACAGATTTCATCTTTTCTGACAACTGGTCTAAAGCCTCTCCAAGCTTTGTGTCCCCAATGTCATTGGTTCCAAGCCTGGCAGCAGCATCAAGTTTTGCGTAGAAGTTGAGTAAAGTTTGAAGGGGAAGATCTTCGAGTTGCTGAAAGTCTTTGCCCAACCATTTGAATATCGTGTACTTCTCTGCTCCAGAAGTAGTATTACCTTCAAGCATAATAATCTCTTCACATTTGTCAAAATCTACATCTGTCGCAACAACAGGTTTCCAAAACTTGTTAGCAAAAGGTTCTATTTTTAACTGTAGCTTACTCGACTTTGCCATCAGTCGCGGCACTGCTTGCTGATCTAGACCAAAAAGCAGGCCGTATATACCTGTTGTCGATTTTGAGTTTGGGTTTTCAACACCAACAAATGCAATCATCTCTCTGTTTTCACTTTGAGTGAATTTGCCTTCAATTCTGTACATTACCTTAGCTACATGCGTCTCTAATTCACCTATCTGGAATTTTTTAGATTTAGTAACTTCGTCAAGATCTGTAGTAAGAGCTTCCGTTGGATAGATACCTCTGATAATGGCTATCTCGTCAACGGATGCAAACTTTGAGTTATCCACAGTTTCAGAAGAGGATTGAGCAAATACAGTGAGGTTCACAAATACTGTTATGCTTAAAACAGTTAAGAACTTATATAACAGAGAGTACATTTGCTACTCCTGAGCAGATTACTCAAAGCCTCAAGGGCTTTGAGTTTTGAATTTGGAGATATTTTAGTTACTGGTGCGCTCTGATTGTCTATTTTCATCTCGTTTGTATGGACTGCCCAAGTAACGTTGTGCCATCTCCTGAGCACCATCGTAATTGTCACCAAGCTCAACTGCTTTGTTATATTCTGCAACAGCACGCTCGCGGCTTCCCAAAGCATCATAGCAGTTCCCACGCCTGATGTGTGACCAGACTTCTACCCAGCGAGGTTGTAGATCTAACTCCAAAGCTTCTCCAAAGGCATCATTTGCTTTCTGATAGTTCTTCTGTGCAAAGTAGAGTAGACCAAGGTTATACCAAGCCCAAGAACTACTACGGTTGAGCTTTATAGCGGCTTGAAATTGCTGTTCTGCTTCTGGATACTCTTCTTTGCGAAAATGTTCTATACCACGTCTAACTACTACTGATACTCTAATGAGATCAGACATTTTTAGTATCTTGCTATCTGGGTCAATAACTATGTCTATTGGCTTACCTTTTGATGGAAGGTTGAAATCAGCACTTTTACCGTCAAAATCAAGCGTGACTCTTTCTGAACCCCCTTCATAAAGTAACTCAATATCGACCGGCATTTTGAAAGAGTCTACATTCTGTTCAATGGAGCCACGTACTTTAAACTGCCCATCCTTTGTTTTAAGCATCTGGTAGTTGCTGGTAAATTCAGGAACTCCTGTAGAATCGATCCACTGGCCAAAAAAGTATCGCAAATTGCTACCTGTTACTTGATTTGCTACCTTCTCGAAATCGTTTATTCCAGCATTCTTGCCATTGTGCTGTTCATAATAGGTTCTCATTATGCGACCAAATTTCTCTTCTCCTACCAGGAGTTTCAACATACGGCAGACAAAAGCACCTTTGTAGAAGACTATTGAGCGGTAGGCTTCTGATTGATCATCTAGCTCAGCAGGGGCACGAGTGATAGAGGTCTGCGACTCAAAAGCGAGAGCACGCTCTAGAGACTGACGCGCTATCTCGCTAAATGCTGATGCTGTAGTCTCACTCTCTTGTAGAAAAAGAGCACTAAACTGTGCAAGACCTTGTGAAACCCAAGCATCATCAAACGATCTGAGTACCACAGCTTGACCCCACCACTGATATGCTACTTCGCGATATAGATCCTCATCGGGTAGCCCATACTTAAAGAACTTCTCTGCAAGCAGACTAATGCCAGCCGTTGTGTAAGTGTCTAGAGACTCGTTGTCAATCTCTGCTACAATCAGCCGTTTTCCAAAAGCATAGCTACCAAATTTCTCAGAATAGAAGTTGAGAGCGCGGCTCATCGCCTCTGCATATTTTTCTACAAACCTTTCACTGCCTGGCTTGAAGTGGAAATCTATGTTTAATCCTTGGGAATTGATACTTTTTGAACCGTATTTTGCTATTGCAAAGGTTCCTCCAAGAATAGGTACTTTGCTTGTAAAAGTGTGTATTGTTCTTGTAGCAACAGTCTGCGGTTCTGCAAAACTGCTCATTTCATTCTCAAGCTCTTCTACAGAAGGGCCTCCACGCTTTGCAGGACTTTTCTGAATAGGTTTTTTTGTAGGACGTGTCGTGTTAGTTTTAGGAGTTGCTTTTGTAGGATCTTGTTTTTCGGGTTGTGGCACAGCAGGTGGTGGTGGTTCATAAGTTCTACTCTGTTTGTCATCAAAAGAGAAACCAACTACTGTTAGATCAGAAGGTACTATCAAAGAAACTTGATAGGTTGCTGTGTCTGAAGCATATCCGTGAAACGGAAACCATCTTGAAGCATAAGTTAAATAAGAACCTTCTGAACCTACATAGGCTAGTCTCTTGTTTGGTAGTACTCCACCCTCTTGAGTCTGTAACTTACCTTCATATTTGAAGTTAAGGGTCACTTCCTGTCCCGCTTGTACTTGTCCACCAAGATCAACTTTTACATTCAGGGCATCCAAACTATCTTGAATAAACTGCAACTCTCGCCCATCTTGAGAAGTAACCTTTGAGACCTTTAGTGAGCCATTGATCTCGAAAATAGCAGACTGTGTAGCTCTAAGAGATCGAAAAGTTACTGTTGTATTCGCAGATATATTGTTTGTCTCTGGTAGCAATTCGGCTTCAATCTTGTAATCAATAATATCTATAAAATCGTCTTTCTGGCTGCTTTCAACTGTGTGGAAATTGTGCAGCAACAGAACTACTAGAACTAGGCTAATAGAAAGGCTACGAATAAACCTCATCGGAAACTCCATATAAAACCTTATATTGAACTTGTCTATATTACCACAAACCTTCTGGTTAACTCTAAAGCCTGAAGATGGTTTAGGATGCAAGTCTGAAGATGGTGGGTTGCGATCTAGCAGAGAAGTTTCTAAAATTTCACCCCTCTTTCTTGTAATACTTTAAATATTTCTAACAACTACTTTTTCTTCTGTCTTACTACTCTTCTGGCAGTTTTAAGTGTCCTCTAATCAGGTTGTAGACTTGGAGTGGGCTGAAAGGTTTTGTAAGATAGCCCGTTATCTTAAGCTCGTCTTGCTCTTCATCGGATGGAGTCTCACCTCTGGCAGAAAGCATATAGATTGGGGTCAGATCGAAGCGAGAGTCTTGACGAAGTTTTTTACAGACGGAAATCCCATCCATGCGTGGCATTTCTATATCAAGAAATATCATGTTGGGAATCTGTTTACACGCAAGCTCTAATCCTTCTTCACCATTTGAGGCACTAAGCACACTAACTTCTTCACTCCTAAAAAGCTCTGCAAATATAGCCACAATAAATGGCTGGTCATCAACGACTAAAACTTTAGGCTTTTCATTCATCTTTCTGGGTCAACCTGCGTATCTAAGCTTTTAGAAAAAATAGTGCTGGCTATTTCTACTACAGTCTGCTTAAGTGGCTGCTGGCTCTCAAGCAGAGTATGTCAACAGATTGCACAAGTTATTTGTAGCAGTGCCAAGACAGGTATAACAGACATCTTAGCAGGTTTCAAGGTTATGCCTGCTAAGACGGTTCTTAATCTGTTACCAAAAACCA
>JAEUQL010000014.1:0-12239 GCA_016789295.1 Blastocatellia bacterium
GTGCCAATGGGCGTACCAACAGGCCCTTTGAGTGCAACACGATTGCGAGAGATAGAGTCTATTAGCGGCTGTGGAAGAGGTTCGCCATATCGGGCTATCGCCTCCGCTCCAATCGCATAGCTTTCCCACTCTACTTCTACTCCTGCTGCTTCAATTATTCTTACTGCAGCCGAACTTACTTCAGGCCCAATTCCGTCACCTGGAATCAGAGTTATCTTGTGCATACAAAAGAGACTCCTATGTGAAGACTGAATTTAACAGGTTGCTATGTTACTGAAATCACAGACCAAAGACAAGAAGCTATATTGGTATTGAGCAGAAATAGTGTTATTAGTAGAAAATTCTGTAAATACTTAATTTAGTAGTAGAATATAGTTTTATTAAACCACTTGACAGTGCTTTATTCTACTATTATGCTTATTCTATGAATGAAAATGCTTCAAGACCAAATACAGAAGAACTCGATGATATAGATCGAAAGATACTTCTTCTACTTCAGAAGAATGGTCGGATGACAAATGCTGCACTAGCAGAGGCAGTAGGTCTTACACCAACACCTATGTTACAGAGGATAAAGAAGTTAGAGCAGAAGGGAGTGATCAAAGGCTACACTGCGATTGTGGATGCTACAGCACTGGGGCGCAAAGTGATGGCTTTTGTTGATGTGACACTTGCAAAGCACGATATAGCCATACACGAGAGGTTTGTAGAAGAGGTCTGCAAGTTTGAAGAGGTTTTGGAGTGCCATCACATAGCTGGTGAGCAGGACTTTCTACTCAAAGTAGTAGTGAGGGATATAGCAGAATACGAATCGTTTCTGCTCAAGAGGATCACGGCTATTGGTGGAATATCACGTATTAAGACTACTTTGGTTCTGTCGAGTCCCAAAATGGAGACGGTTATAGGTGTAGATCCTGAAAGAGGAGAGAAAAGATGATGATGGATGCCATTTCATTTGGCTTTTTGAGCTTTACATCACTATTTATGATTATAGACCCTATTGCGGTTGCACCAGTCTTTGTTGCTATGACAGAGAAGTATGAGATGAACCACAGACGCAAGGCTGCACTGAAGGCTTGTGCAGTGGCTCTGGCCATACTTGCGATCTTTGCAGTCTGTGGTGGGTTGATCTTTAGACTATTCGGGATAACTATCGATGCTCTCAGAATAGCTGGTGGCATCCTCTTTTTTGGAATGTCTATGAAAATGCTCACCAGTTCTCATCCAAAAGAACATCTGGAGCATACAGAAGCCGATCCGTCTATAGTTCCTCTTGGAATGCCATTGATCTGTGGCCCTGGTGCGATCAGCACTGTGATGGTACTAATGGGACAGAATAGCTCTTTGTTACATGCTGCACTATTTTTTGTTGCTTTAATCGTTGCCATTATGGCAACTGCATTAACACTAATTGCTGCTCCATACATTATCAAATTTATTGGTAAAACAGGAGTTAATGTTGTTACCAAGATAATAGGTTTGATAATGTGTGCACTGGGAGTCCAGTTTGTTATAGATGGAGTCAAGCCGGTTGTTATTGGGATACTTCTTGCAATAAAAAGTTAGATGTAGTGTTAAATTTAAGCGGTTCGTGTTTGTAGCAAGAACCGCTTTTTACAACTCTTACTTGCTATCAGAAAAGACTCTCTTACTTAAAGCCAAAACTACCAAACCCAAGGTAACTTTCAAACCGCTTTTTTCCACACGGAAAAATTTTTGTATTTCTCCTTATTTTCTCTTTCTAGTAGGCTTTGTCTCGTGATAATATCTGACCGATTAGTTAATTAATAACGAATCGGTCTACTAAACTAGAGTTACTAAGTTGTCTGTTATCTGTGGGTTATAATGCGCAAAGATTCTGTGCTTTGCGGCTTGAAATTTCTTTTGCCTAAAGGTAAGATGAATGACGAGTCATTCTGCAAAGTCACCGGATCTTCAAAGATCCAGTACACCAACCATTCATCACTCAAAATGTCTCTTTTAGTCTGAACCGTTGTAGCGAGTTTACGACTAAGCAGAGATTCACAGGAGTACTAAATGACCAACAGACCATCTCTGAACAGACCGATTTCAGACGTCAACAGGCCGTCACTAAACAGGCCATTATCGGAGGTGATTGCTGCAGGCCCTTCGCCCGACAAGTACGAATCTATACTACTTGCAGCTATTAGGGTATTTGCACGCAATGGTTTTTTCAATTCTAAGGTAGCTGACGTTGCACGCGATGCTGGAGTAGCCGATGGTACAGTCTACTTATATTTCAAAAATAAAGAAGATCTTTTGGTATCGATCTTCAACTATACCATTGATGAAGCTATAGAAAAGGCAAGTACTGAAATGGCAATCGCTTCAAGTCCTTCTGACAAAGTATTGAGACTTGCTGGTTTGCACCTTAGTTTGATGGGGCGAGACAAAAATCTTGCCAAAGTATTTCAGCTTGAGTTTAGACAGTTGCAGTTTTCTGAGCAGTTTTCGGCAGCGAAGCTAAACCAATACACAGAGTTTATTTTAACAGCTATACAGGAAGGTCAGCAGGCTGGTATATTCCGTTCAAGCATTGACCCGCAGATAGCCGCCAAAGTGCTTTACGGTGCACTTGACGAGATGGTAACCAATTGGATATTGGCTCCTTCTGATTCAGGTCTCCCCTTAAAGGCAGACGCAGTGGTCGAAATCTTTTTGAATGGAGTAAAGCAATGACAAAAGTGGCAACTCGTGAAATAGAGACGTTTCCTGGTAAGCCGACCACTCTGGTTGGGATACTTCAACACGCTGTAGAGAAACATAATAAGCCCAACGCTTTTTCTCATAAGCAGGATGGAAAGTGGGTTGGACTTTCTTACAAAGACATTGCCACAAGAGCACGCAACACAGCTCTTGGGCTTTACAGTCTTGGAATTAGGCATGGAGACCGTGTTGCTATACTCGCAGAAAGCCGCGTCGATTGGGTAGTCGCGGACTTGGGAATCCTTTCAGTAGGTGCTGCAGATGTTCCACTCTATGCCACTCTCACAGACAAACAGGCTGCCTACATAATAAAAGACAGTGGTTCACAGATAGTCTTTGTATCTACTGAGACACAGTTAAAGAAACTTTTGGCAGTAATTGATGAGCTACCCCAAGTAAAAAAGATAGTGGTCTTTGACAATTACAATTCAAAACTTGCAAAAACCCCAGATCTGCTTATGTCTTTGGCTGAACTAGAGAAGATGGGTAAGAAGCTCGACAAAGAACAACCTAAGCTATTTGAACAGTTGGCTTCTGCTATCAAGCCACAAGACATAGCTACACTGATATACACTTCGGGTACAACTGGCGAGCCAAAAGGAGTAATACTTACTCACTGGAATTTAACATTCAATGTGCTTAATACATTGAATGAAGATTTAGAGATTGGTGACGAAGATTTAGCTCTTTCTTATCTGCCATTTTCACACGTTTTTGAACGGGCTATCCTCTACTGCTATATCTATCTTGGAATTCCTATGTATCTAGCTGAGAGCATAGATGCAGTAGCAAACAACCTTGTAGAGATTCGTCCAACTGTGATGACAAGTGTACCGCGAATGTTTGAAAAGATTATGGCCAAGATTACTGAGCAAGGTATGACGGCTGGCTTTCCAAAAGCAAACATTGTTCGTTGGTCTATAGACATTGGTCGTCAATGGGCACGTCTTCACCACAAAGGTGAGCCGATACCATTTTTGCTTGATCTTCAGTATAAACTTTCGCAGATACTCTTCTTTGGCAAGATTAGAGACAAAGTCGGAGGACGTGTTAGATATTTTCTTTCCGGTGGTGCTCCACTAGCTGATGATATAGCTTACTTTTTCCTAGCGGCTGGAGTACCCATATTGCAAGGTTATGGGCTTAGCGAAACTTCACCTGTCATAAGCATCAATACACCAAAATTTAATAGAATTGGTAGTGTTGGAAGGGTTGTTAAAAATGTTGAAGCTAGGTTGGCAGAAGATGGTGAGATACTTGTTCGAGGACCGAACATTCTACAAGGATATTTCAACAAACCAACCGAAACTGCAGCAGTTTTTGAAGGCGATTGGTTTAAGACAGGAGATGTTGGAAAAATAGACTCGGAAGGCTTCTTATATATTACAGATAGAAAGAAGGAGCTACTTAAGACAAGTGGTGGTAAATACTTGGCTCCTCAGCCAATCGAGAGCATGTTGAAAGGTTCAATATACATTGCTCAAGTAATGCTCATTGGTGATAACAGAAAGTTTCCATCTGCTCTTATAGTGCCAAATTGGGAGACCCTTGAAGGCTACGCAAAGGCTCAGGGTGTAGGTGGTTCGCGTGCAGATCTCTGTAAGAACCAGAAAGTAGTAGATATGCTCTTCAAGGAAGTACAGAGATTGACTCCAGATCTAGCTCCGTATGAGAAGATCAAGAAAATAGCTCTTATAGAGAAGGAGTTTACGATAGAAAATGGCGAACTTACACCAACATTGAAAGTGAAACGTCGTGTAATAGAAGAGCACTACAAAGATGTCATTGACAAGATGTATGAAGGTGGAAAGGATTGAAGCCACTAGAGGCAAAATATAGATAGCCAGATGTGATTGAATAAACAGATGTCTGCACCTATTACTGCTTCTCGTGGCCAGAGATTTTCCATTATTTTTTCCGTTCCGTAATTTCTGGAGGATTGATGGCTTATAAAATCGAAAAAGTCGCAGTTTTAGGCTCAGGTGTGATGGGTGCACAGATTGCTGCACACCTCGTCAATGCGGGGTATAAAGTACTCCTTTTGGACATTCTTCCATCAGAGCTAGTAGGTCAGCCAGCAGTTGAGACAAAGCCCGCAAAAGGTGAGTGGGGACATCACCACGCTGCTGCGGGTGCACGCAATCGCGTTGCCAGTCAAGCTGTTGAAAATATGAAAAAGATGAAACCAGCACCGTTTTTCGTTCCAGAACTAGCTGGTGAAGTTCGTGTTGGAAACTTTGAGGATGACCTACCAAAAGTAGCTGAGGCCGATTGGATAATCGAAGCAATTATAGAAAGACTCGATATCAAACGGTCGTTATATGAGAAGGTAGATAAGTTTAGACGAAAAGGGTCCATTGTCAGTTCAAACACCTCTGGCATATCTATTAGAGGTATGTCTGAAGGAATGAGCGAAGATTTTCGCAAACACTTCCTCGGCACACACTTCTTCAACCCACCAAGATACATGAAGCTTCTTGAAATAATCAGCACTCCAGAGACACTTCCTGAAGTGGTAGATTTTGTTGCTGATTTCTGTGATAGAAGACTTGGTAAAGGTGTAGCCTATGCCAAAGACACACCAAACTTTATAGCAAACCGCATAGGTACATTTGGAATGATGTACACAATGAAGGTGATGCTTGAAGATGGTTACACTATTGAAGAAGTAGACAAGATAACAGGCCCAGTCGTTGGAAGGCCAAAAACGGCTGCTTTCCGTACACTTGACCTTGTAGGTCTAGACACTTTTTCGATGGTAGCCAGTAATGTCCACTCTGCTGTTATTGGAGACGAAAAGCGAGATGTCTTCCAGTTACCTGAATTTGTCAAGCAGATGGTTGAAAAGAAGTGGCTCGGCAACAAAAGTAAACAGGGTTTTTACAAAAAAGTAAAAGGTGAAAGTGGCGATCAGATCTTGGCACTTGATGTCAACACCCTCGAATACAGACCACAACAGAAAGTTAAATATCCATCACATGAATCAGTAAAACCTATAGAAAATTTGCGTGAGCGACTTAAGACTTTGGTCTATGGCGAAGACCCTGTCGGAAAGTTTCTCTGGAAGACCCTTAGTGAAACCTTTATCTATTCGGCCAACCGTATACCCGAAATAGCAGATGACATTGTTCAGATAGACAATGCCCTGAAATGGGGTTTCAACTGGGAGTTGGGTGTATTTGAAAGCTGGGATGCAATAGGAGTTGAGAAATCTGTAGAGAGACTGAAAACCGAAGGTCGTGTAGTACCTGAATTTGTTAGTAAACTACTTGCTTCTGGCAAAAAATCTTTCTATGAAAGGCGGGAAGGATACACTTACTACTTTGACTATGAGAGTGGTGACTACAAGAAGATCGATGATAAACCAGGTCTTATCATTTTGCCGTCTCTCAAAGAGCGTAACAAGGTAGTAAAACGCAATCCTGGAGCTTCACTCATAGATATTGGTGATGGTGTTGCATGTTTAGAATTCCATTCAAAGATGAACTCAATTGGTGGCGACACTGTATCAATGATGAATTTTGCTATCAAAGAAGTAGGACAGAACTTTGAAGGTTTAGTTGTTGGAAACCAAGGTGAAAACTTCTCGGCTGGCGCAAATATTATGATGCTTCTTTTGGCAGCACAAGAAGAAGAGTGGGACGAAATCGATCTCATGATCCGATCTTTTCAGAATGCCAACATGCAACTGCGTTACTCTGACAAGCCTGTCGTAACAGCTCCTTTTGGTCTCGCACTTGGTGGTGGCTGCGAAGTAACTATGCACGGTGACAGAGCACGTCCTGCAGCAGAGACTTATATCGGTCTTGTTGAGATAGGTGTTGGTCTCATACCTGCTGGTGGTGGCACAAAGGAACTGGTTTTGAGAGCTACAGAACAGGCTGCAATGGAGTCTGCAGAAGCTGACCCATTTCCATACATCAAGCAGGCATTCGAGTCGATAGCTACAGCAAAAGTGGCTACTAGTGCTATGGAAGGCAGAAAATACGGTTTCATCAGAAAGAGCGATCCTATTTCAATGAGTAGAGATCGTCAGATAGATGATGCCAAACAGATGGTGCTTGCAATGGTGCGTGAAGGTTATCGCAAGCCTGAACCAAAGAACAACATAGTAGCTCTGGGTGAGGCTGCTCTCTCAGCTCTCAAGCTTGGAGTTCACTTGATGGTACAGGCTGGCTATGCGACAGAATATGAAGGAAAGATAGCTCGCAAGATAGCCTATGTTCTCACTGGTGGAGACTTGTCATATAAGACCACAGTCTCTGAGCAGTATCTGTTAGACCTAGAGCGTGAAGCTTTCTTGAGCCTGTGCGGTGAGCGCAAAACACAAGAAAGAATTCAAAGTATGCTCAAGACCGGCAAAGCACTTAGAAACTAAAGGAGACCATTATGAGAGATGCAGTTATTGTAGCAATTGGAAGAACAGCAGTAGGCAAAGCCTACAAAGGTACTCTTGCCAATGCCCGCCCTGATGACATGGCAGCGGCTGTGATCACCGAGCTTCTCAAGAGCGTGCCGGTGCTTGATCCAAAAGAGATTGAAGATGTAATTTTGGGCTGTGCAATGCCAGAAGCAGAGCAGGGAATGAATGTAGCTCGCATTGTATCACTGCGTGCTGGTCTGCCGGTCTCGTCTTCTGCCATGACAATTAATCGTTTTTGTGCTTCTGGGTTACAGTCGATAGCCATAGCTGCTGATCGTATCCGAACGGGATCGGTCGATGTAGCGATTGCTGGTGGTACAGAGACTATGTCATTGATTCCGATGGGTGGACACAAGGTGGTTCCTAATCCATATCTTGTAGAGACTTATCCAAACGCTTATTTGAGCATGGGACTGACAGCAGAACGCCTAGCGGATCGCTATGAGATCAGCCGTGATCAGCAAGACGAGTTTTCCCTACGCAGCCACTTGAACGCAGTTGCAGCTATAGAAGAAGGGAAATTTAAAAAAGAGATAGTTCCATACAAGGCAAAACGCGACAGGCTCAATCAAAAGGGTAAAAAAGAGGTAACAGAGGTTATTTTTGATACCGATGAAGGGCCTCGCAAAGATACTTCGGCTGAGGGTTTGAGTAAACTCAAAGCAGCATTTAAAGTTAATGGAACTGTCACGGCTGGCAACTCTTCACAGATGTCAGATGGTGCAGCAGCAGCCATATTGATGTCTGCAGAAAAGGCAGTATCCCTCGGTCTCAAACCAATAGCCCGTTTTGTCTCTTTTGCAACAGCAGGTGTAGAACCAGAAGATATGGGAATAGGCCCTGTCTATGCTATTCCGAAGGCTTTGAAACAGGCTGGACTTAAGCTCGAAGATATTGATTTATTTGAGCTTAATGAAGCATTTGCTGCACAAGCACTTTCAGTAATCAAGGTTGCAGGAATTGACATCAATAGAGTCAATGTTAATGGCGGTGCTGTAGCACTTGGCCATCCACTTGGTTGCACTGGAACTAAGCTAACAGCTACCATATTGAGTGAGCTAGAGAGACGCAGTGGCCGTTATGGTATGGTCACGATGTGTGTTGGTGGTGGCATGGGAGCAGCAGGTATTTTTGAAAGATTAAACTAATTACTTCTCAAAGTTAAAAATAGGAAGGGAGCATTGTTATATGTCAAAAACCGCAGAAGCGAGAGATATAAAAACTTACGCAGTCAAAGGTGGAAGTTTCTTGATTAAAGATACTTCTGCTTCGGACGTTTTCACTCCAGAAGACTTTACCGAAGAACAAAGGATGATAGCACAAACGACTTACGATTTTGTTCAAGGTGAGGTTGTCCCAAATATTGGTGAACTGGAGCATAAAAATTTTGATATAGCAGTTGATCTGCTACGCAAAGCAGGCAAACTGGGTCTGCTGTCGGTAGACATACCTGAGAAGTACAGTGGTCTTGGTCTTGACAAAGTTTGCTCAATGCTTGTAGGTGAAAACCTGGCACTTTATGGATCTTTTGCTGTAACGCATGGTGGTCATACAGGAATAGGCTGTTGGCCAATAATCTATTTTGGAACAGAAGAGCAGAAGAGCCATTATCTGCCAAAGTTTGCAACTGGAGAACTCATTGGAGCTTATGCTTTGACTGAGCCTCATTCTGGTTCAGATGCACTAGCAGCAAAGACCAGAGCAGTACTGAGCGAAGACGGCAAGTACTACATCTTGAACGGAACGAAGATGTGGATCACTAACGCTGGCTTTGCCGATGTATTTATCACTTTTGCAAAGGTTGATGGTGATAAATTCTCTTGCTTTATTATTGAGAAGACATTCCCAGGTGTTTCCACAGGAAAAGAAGAGCACAAGATGGGTATTTTAGGCTCTTCGACCCGAACACTCGAACTTCAAGACGCTCGTGTACCTGCAGAAAATCTACTTGGAGAGATAGGCAAAGGGCACATCATTGCTTTTAACGTGCTCAATCTTGGTCGTTTCAAACTAGGTGCAGCAGCCGTTGGTGGTTCAAAAGCTGCTATTAAAGATTCGGTTGCATATGCCTTGGAACGTCACCAGTTTGGCAAACCAATAGCCTCATTTGGTGCTATCAAACAGAAGCTAGCAGAGATGGCCATCCGCACTTATGCTCTTGAGAGTATGGTTTATCGAACTGCAGGTCTGATAGATAGTGCCGTCGAAGGTGTAGACCCAGACGACTCTCACGCTATTCTGAAAGGTGTCGAGGAGTATGCAATTGAATGTTCTATCAACAAAGTTTATGGTAGCGAAACCCTAGACGAAGTAGTTGATGAGATGGTTCAAATATATGGTGGCTATGGTTATTCGGAAGAGTATCCTGCTGCACGTGCTTACAGAGACTCTAGAATCAACAGAATCTTTGAAGGAACCAATGAAATTAACCGCATGTTGATTCCTGGAATGTTAATGAAGAGAGCAATGAAGGGTGAGCTTGCGCTTATGCCTGCAGTGCAGAAGTTGATGGAAGAGCTGCTCTCTTTCCCATCCTTCGAGGAAGAAGAAGAGACTGTTCTTTCAGAAGAGATCAAACTGGTTCGCAATGCCAAGAAGGTAGCTCTTATGGTTGCGGGTTTGGCTGCTCAGAAGTACATGCAGAACCTCACAGATCAACAAGAGCTGCTCATCGGTATGGCCGATATTGTAATGGAAGTCTATGCAATGGAGAGCATGCTGTTACGTACTCTCAAATATGTTGGTAACAATGGTGAAGAAAGAGGAAGCTTAAGAATAGAAGCTACACGCACCTTTATCAGTGATGGTATTGATAAGATCGATATCAAAGCCAAGAGTATGGTTGCTTCTATTACTGAAGGTGATATGCTTCGCACCAACCTAGCAGCCTTGAAGCGTTTCACCAAACATACTCCATACAATACAATTCAAGCTCGTCAGAAGATAGCTACTGCTATAACCGAAGTAGGCCGCTATATCTTCTAGTAATTAAGGTCTAAAGTAAAAGACGCCTTTCACCAGAGTGGAAGGCGTTTTTTTAGTAGAAATTTTATGAAGAAAGACCATCATTCTTTTCTAACAACTCCCGCAAAAACCACTCATGCTTTTCGTGTATCTGTACAATTCTAGTAAACAGATCGGCTGTGCCTGGATCGTTAGCTCTATTAGCAATTTCTACACTTTCACGTAGTTCTTTGATAACTGTAGAATGGTTTTGGGCTGCCTCTTCGATCATATCTTTCATTGTCTGTCCCGTTGAGACTATAACTGTTGCACGTTCTGTAAATTCTGCTGGTGAGGCTATAGGGGTTGAGTGAAGTATCCTGACTCTTTCGCCAAGTTCATCTATAGTTGCTAACACTTCGCCACCCTGTTCATCAAAAAGGTGGTGCAGGTCGCGAAAGTGTGGTCCATAACTCTGCCAATGATACCTCTTGTAGTTGAAATAGAGAAGAAAAGCATTAGCAAGTTGCGTCTGAAGTGATTGAACAACTTCGGTTTCTTGAGCTACTTTTACTTGTGACATGAAAAAATCCTTTCTTTGAAACTCTTAAAAATCCTTGTTTTACTTACAATTAGAACAATGTCCTAGAAGTTCTAATCTGTATCCCGTAGCTACAAAATCTTCTGGGATCGAGAGTCCAGCCAGCAGATCGTCTTCTATGTCCATATCTAGTATCTTTCCACATTTTAGGCAATGTGTGTGATAGTGCTGGTCTGTACGAATGTCATAGCGTGCTGCCCCATCTCCATGAGCCAGTTTAGAGATTAATCCACACTCAACTAAAGCTTCTAGGTTTTTGTAAACCGTTGCCAAACTTATCTTAGGCATCTTTCTTTTGACGGCTAAAAATACTTCTTCAGCCGTTGGGTGGTTTTCTACTTGACTCAAATAATCAAAAACAGCTACCCGCTGTTCGGTCAAATTTCCGCCCTTAAGCTCTAGCTTCTCCTTCAGTAGTCTCTTAATGACTTCAATACGTTTCATCAGCTACTCTCGACTCTCGTTTTCATCACGGACAAAATTTAGCACAAAGAGTTTTACAAAATCAATAATAATTATCCTTTTTATTTTTAGAAGCCTGCTAACCTACTATAAAAATTGATCTTATATGAAATTAGTTATTAGCTAAAACAACATTTGTACTGATCCTCTGTTTCCATCTCAGTGCGCAGTCAAAGAGAATGATTATGACTGAGGACATCATTATGATTGTCAGTAAAGAGTTGAGGTAGCCTTGGCCAGTCTTTTGAGGGAGAAAGATCTCTGTGATGCTCAGGTAGCCAGCAGAGAGTGTAGTGGTTGCTATAAAAAGCATAGGTAGGACAGTGACCCAAGCATAGCGAATACGCCCAGAGTTGATTATGGTGGTAGTTCCTACTGCGAGTGCAACTACGGCAAGAAGTTGATTAGCTATGCCAAACATTGGCCAAATGGTACTTACCGAGCCTGTATAGATGAAGTATGCCCACCCAACAACGACCACACCGGTTGAAATGAGTGAGCCAGGTAGCCAATCAGGTTGTTCAAATTTTTTATAAACGCGACCAATGAACTCTTGTACCAGGAACCTTGCTACACGAGTTCCTGTGTCAATGGTTGTCAATATGAAAAGAGCTTCAAACATAATGGCAAAGTGATACCAATAAGACATTAAACTTTTCATACCAGGTAGGCCAGAAAATATCTGAGCCATTCCAACAGCTAGCGATACACCACCACCAGTTCTGCCTTGCAATTGTTCTCCTATCTCTCTGGCAAGTTCTGGTAGATTCTGCATTTCAAGACCAAGTTGGGCAAATTTCTGTGGAGGAACATTTATTGCAAAATAATCTCCAGGAAAAAGGGCTGAAGCAGCTACCAAGGACGTTATACCGACTAATCCTTCTAGAAGCATTCCACCATAACCTATCGGTCTTATATCACTTTCTCGCTCGATCATTTTCGGAGTTGTACCAGAAGCGATCAACGAATGAAAACCAGAGATCGCTCCACAAGCTATAGTGATAAACACAAATGGAAAAAGTTTACCTCCAATGATTGGCCCACCTCCATTTACATATTCTGTCAGAGCAGGCATCTTTAGTG
>JAEUQL010000014.1:12249-18107 GCA_016789295.1 Blastocatellia bacterium
GAAAAGCGATTGTTCCAAGCTTCATAAATGAGCTGAGGTAATCACGAGGGCACAGAAGTAGCCAGACTGGTAGGACAGAAGCTACAAATCCATAGAAGGCTATCAGAAAAGTGATACGTCCTTTAGAAAGGGTGAAGTATGCACCCATGGATGATTCTGACACTTCCTTACCAAAGATGACGCAAAGTAGCAGTAGTACTACCCCGATCACAGTTGCTTCGGTGATCTTGCCTTTTCTGAAACGGTACATATAGAAACTCATAAAGAGTGCTATGGGAATGGTCATTGCGATTGTAAATGTTCCCCAAGAGCTTTCTGCTAGTGCATTGACTACTACAAGACCAAGCCCAGCCAGTGCTATGACGATAATAAAGAGGATAGCTATTGCGCAGACAAGCCCAGAGAGTGGGCTGATCTCGCTTCTGGCTATCTCAGCAAGTGATCGGCCTTTACGTCTCACAGAGGCTGTTAAGATGATGAAGTCGTGTACTGCTCCTCCTAAGACCACTCCGATCAGTATCCATAAAAAACCTGGCAAGAATCCAAATTGGGCAGCTAGTACTGGGCCTATCAATGGACCAGCCCCTGTTATTGCAGCGAAGTGGTGACCAAACAGTACCCATCGATTTGTTGGTACATAGTTTTGGCCATCATTCATCGTGTGTGCAGGAGTCTTTTGACTGTCGTCAAGTAGAACTACTTTGGATGCTATAAAAGCACTATAGTAGCGATAGGCAATAGCAAGTATGCAGAGAGCCGCCAACATTATTGGAAAAGCGTTCACAACTGCCTCCATCAAGAAGAGATTAGTTATCCATATCTTCTATACTTATCTTTAGGCTTTTCAGAAATTGTAAGTCGTCTTTACTCACTATGCTTGAAAACTCTTGTGCTTTTTGCTGGTCTGTCTCTGTGACGAGATCTTGATCTATCTTTTGATTGTTCTCTTCGTGACGAGCAAAACATATAGTTGCTTCTACCATAAGAAATGTTTCATACCCAGCATCTTTTATCTTTTGTGTCAACTCTTTTACTTCGGGAGAATCGTTGATCGCCTGATCTATTGCTTGTCCGAGTTCTTTGGTCAGTTTTTTCAGTTTTTCATCCACAGTATGCACCTTTGTTTCTTGAGTTCAAAGTTGTTGAAAAAATTAAACTTAGAGAGAAAAGCTTTTTACAAGGTTCACTTTGAACTTCAAAATTTTTTGTGTGAAGTTATTGTAAAACTAATCTGTTTAAGCCGCAAATCAGTAGTATCGTGCACGATATTTCGCATCTTTTCAGGACGATTTCTGCTTGAATAACCATTGTTGCTTTTTCAAAATCGACTTCTTATAATCACCATCGCCAGAGCTAAAAAATCCAACACAAGGACATCAACTCCAGATGGCTGCAGACCCAAAGGGTTCTTACAAATATTCAACAGAGAAGAATCCAGACCCATGCCCACTCTGTTATGGTACAGGATGGGAGAATATTGATGGAATGGGAGTAAGACCTTGTGCGTGTCGTAAAAAGAGTCGTGAGCAGAAGCTTTTTGCGATGGCAAGAATTCCAAAAAGATATGAGAACTGTCAATTAGACAATTACTATCCACAGGGAGCACAAAATTCTCAAAGTTTTTTATCTCAGGCAAAAGCTCTACTTGACTGCAAGCACCTAGTCAAAGAGTATCCAAACATAGATATGGGGCTACTTTTTCTTGGTCCTTGTGGTGTGGGGAAGACACATCTGGCTGTAGCGGTTCTAAAAGAGCTTATTTTGAAAGCTCATGCTCCATGCCTCTTCTATGACTTTCGAGATCTGCTTAAAGAGATACAGGATAGTTACAATCCCAACACCGCAACTAGTGAGTTAAAAGTTCTTGCCCCGGTTTATGAAGCTGAGGTACTTGTTCTTGATGAGCTTGGAGCTAACAAACCTACTACTTGGGTACAAGACACTATCTATCAAATAATCAACGTCCGTTACAACGAGAAGAAACTGACTATATTCACTTCCAACTTTATGGAAGATAGGACAGTAGACTACGGTGAAAATCTCTCTGAACGCCTTGGGATCAGGTTACGGTCAAGGTTGCACGAAATGTGTAAACCAGTGCATGTAACAGGAGATGACTACCGTGCTAATAAAACCCGTCCACCTAGCCCTTGGATTTGACCAACCACAAGATGAGAGAGATAAAGATAGAAGGCAGTCTAAACGAGCAGAAGCTTAGCAATCTGTTACGCGAGCTGTTTGAGAGTTCCTGGGCTGGTGGAAGTGTAGAGCTTCCAGGCTCATCTCGCAGTTGGGAGACAGCTTATAGAACTCGAAACGGAACTATCTTGGTTGCTTACGATCAAGCCAACCATTACTGTGACACTGAAACAGCAGAGTTTGACAAGATTGAAGACCGTATGGCTGCAGATATGGAGTGTACACTCATACGTTTTCCATACTGGCTACAACTTGACAGCAACATTTTGGGTTCATTTTTTGGAAAGCCAGCAAATATAATAACTTATATTCCACACGGTTTCTTACAAGACTCTGTTTTACCTCTTAGTTTCTGTAGGCTTGGTATTGAAAGATTTGAAAACGAGATCCATTCCATACCCTACAAAATATACCTGGAAGTTATAGCTAGCTTAAGAGATAGAGTGAATGAAAGAGGTATAGACAAGGTGCTTCCTGCTGAACTCTACTATTTGGTTGGGTGAGACAAAGCTTTGATCTTCTGAGGAGCGCACCCGGAGGGACTCGAACCCCCAACACCTGGATCCGAAGTCCAGTGCTCTATCCATTGAGCTACGGGTGCATTTCAAAAAAGCTATATTAGCCAAAACTTACACTGCAGGCAAGCAGTTCTGCATGAGAAATCTTGCAGGACTGAAAGGGAGCAGTTGATCAGGCTCCTGCTCTTTTTCAACCAGTTCGGCTATAAGTTTTGCGGTAATGGGAACTAAGAGAACCCCATTTCTATAATGTCCCGTTGCGAAGATAAGGCCAGAGATCTCTGGATGCTGACCCAGTATGGGTAGACCATCTTCCGTTGCAGGGCGCAGTCCAGCCCAAGCTTCTTTGAAAGAAGCAGTTGCAAGAGTAGGAACTACTTTTTGAGCGTTTGCAAGCAGGCTCTCAAGACCTGCTGTTGTAACTCTCTTCTCATATCCTACCTGTTCTGTAGTGCTTCCTACGATAATGGTTCCATCAAATCTAGGCACAAGGTAGTAGTGATCAAAGTGAACAGTCTGTTTTAGCAAGCTTGGAGAGGTTTTGAGTGAAACCATCTGCCCACGAACAGGAAAGACTTTGGGTAGAAATCGATCTTCTACTTTTAACATGCTTCCCCAGCTACCAGCCGCATTGATCACTTTGCAAGCAGAGTATCTTTTTTCATTTGCCACAATTCCTGTTACAGAATAGTTATCTGTTAAAATCTCTGTTACCTGACAGCCAGAGTGTATTTCAACACCTTTACGTTCTGCTGCAGTGATCAAAGTTTCAACAAGTTTACGATTGTCAATCTGAAACTCGTCTTGGTAAAAGAGTGCTCCGGCGACTTCATTTGATAGATTTGGTTCAAGATCGAGTGCCTGTTGATGGGTTAGCCATTCAATCTTAAGTCCTTGTTCAAACTGCCATTTATGGCTTTGCAGAAGTTGTTCTATCGAGCTTTGGTCGAAGGCTATTTGAATAGCTCCACTGGTACGATAACAAGGATCTAGACCTGTTATCTCTTTAAGTTCTTGCACATAATCTTTGTACATAGAGCTACTTTTGATGCAGAGTTGGAAGAGTGGGTCAGGATTTTTGGCTTCAGTCTGTGGGGCTAGCATGCCAGCCGATGCCCAAGAGGCTTCTTGGCCTGGAAAATGTTTTTCAAACAGTAGAACTTGGAAGTTGCGGCTGGCTAGCTCTGTGGCTACTGCACAACCTATCAGTCCACCACCAATGACTATTATTCTGCTCTTCATACGGGTAACCTCGTAAAGGAAGGACTGATTATAGTCTTATCAAGAGAGAGTCGGGAAGAGCAGACAGCTAAAAGCAGCATAAGAGGTTTTACTATGATGGTTAGAGAAAATATTGCAAAGGATAAAAAATGACTTTATATTGTCTCTTCCTTTTTTTCTTTTTGAGGCTTTTTTGATTCCAGTAACACAGTCAAAGTGATCCATAAGAGGAGGCTAGTCGATGTCTACAGATCCATCTTCACAGTCTGGTACTTCAGCACAACAAGTAAATCCAGCAAATGAACCATTTAACCAAGTTTTGAGAGCAATGCTCTCTGTATCTGATAAGGTAAGCGATCTAGTCTTTTCTCCGGGACGACCTCCGCAAGTAGAGCTACTGAGTGAACTGAGGGGCATAAAGCTTCAAGGTTTGGAGATTTTGACTCCTGCACACACAAAATCTATTGCAGAGCTTCTAATGGGCAACAGCAAGGTTGCTAGGGAGAAGCTTGAGCAATCGGGTGCTGCAGATCTTTCTTACAGTGTTCCTGGTTTTTGTCGATTTAGGGTCAATATCTTTATGCAGCGCGGAACACACGCAATTGTGATGAGGGTAATTTCAAACAAGATCCCTACTTTTGAAGATCTTGGACTACCACTGAATCTGAAACAGATATGTGAGCTGAAGAATGGAATTGTGCTAGTCACAGGGCCAACGGGAAGCGGTAAATCTTCTACACTTGCAGCACTTATTGATCTAATAAATCAGAAATATTTTTACCACATAGTTACAATAGAAGATCCTATAGAGTTTATACATTCCCACAAGTGCTGTACCATCCATCAAAGAGAGGTTCATTCTGATTGCCCAGATTTCAAAAGTGCTCTCAGATCAGCTCTTAGACAGGCTCCAAAGGTGATTTTGGTTGGTGAGATGCGCGATATGGAGACAATAGAAATTGCTATGGAGGCTGCAGAAACAGGCCACTTAGTTCTATCAACTCTTCATACTATAGATGCTTCTAAAACTATAGATCGTATAATAGGTGTATTTCCAAAGTCTGAAGAGCACATAATACGTATAAGGCTTGCACAATCTTTCCGCTATATTATTTCTCAAAGGCTTATTCCACGTGCTGACCGACAAGGAAGGATTGCAGCTATAGAAGTGCTCAAATCTACCCAGAGAACACGCGACTACATAGAGCACGGAGAGCAGACAGGAAAAACCTTGATAGATGCGATGATAGACGGTGAAATCGAAGGAATGCAACCGTTCGACAGGGTCATAGAAAACTATATCCGTAAAGGTCTGATAACGATTCAGGATGGAATCTTATATTCTACAAATCCTGGTAACCTCAACCTTGCAATAGCAGACTTGCACGAGTCGGTAGGGTCGGTGGGTTCGCAGACCCCTTCAGGTACATCCCACACAAGAGGGTCTTCACTGCCCGAAGGTTTTGATCGCTTGTAGTACCGAAGTATCTCTGTTCAATTGACACAACTGTTGCAGCGTCCTACTATATTCTCTTTCTAAGGAGGAGAGATGATAGACCTGCATTCTCACACGACGGCATCGGACGGAAGTTTAACACCACGTTCTCTTGTGGAAAGAGCTGCTCGCAACAAGATTAGTGCACTGGCTATAACAGATCACGACACTTTAGATGGACTTGGAGAAGCTATCCAGGCAGGAGAAGAGTATGGCATAGAGATTGTTCCTGGGCTTGAGATTTCAGCAGAATTCTCAGTTGGAACTATGCACATACTTGGCTACTACATCGATCTGCAATCTGTGGATCTAAATAGCAAGCTTGCTATGCTCAGACGTGCTCGTGATGAACGCAACCCACGTATTATCGGTAGATTGCAGTCTCTTGGTATGGAAATAACCCTTGAAGAAGTTGAATCATTTGC
>JAEUQL010000150.1 GCA_016789295.1 Blastocatellia bacterium
GAAGCACATTCAGGAGAGATATCGGCTGAAAGCCTCCCAAATAGAGGGTCAAAATTTACTTTCTCAATCCCTACAGAACTCAAAAATCTATCTGAAATAGTTCCGAAAGAAGGGAAATATTTATGAACCGTAAGCCTTTGATTCTTGTTGTAGATGACGAACCACAGATACTGCGTGTTATGAAGGCTGGACTGCCTGCGCACGGTTACGACATTGTAGCAGTGGACAGTGGCGAAAAAGCTCTTGAAGAGTTTCGACATACTTCCCCAGATATCATAATCCTAGATCTAGTAATGCCAGAAATCTCTGGTATAGAAGTTTGCCGTATTATCAGACAAACGTCTCAAGTACCTATAATTATTCTTTCTGCAAAGGGGACGGAGACGGACAAAATAGCAGCACTAGATCTTGGTGCAGATGACTATATAACCAAACCTTTTGGAATAGGTGAGTTGTTAGCTAGAGTGAGAGCAGTATTACGCAGAACTAATCCATCCGATAGCAACATACTAACGTCTGGAGATTTCTGCTTAAATATCGATGAGCGTATTCTAAGTGTCTCTGGCCGAGAGATCAAGCTCACTCCAAAAGAGTTTGACCTTTTAAGGTATTTGGTAGCCAATGCAGGAAAGGTACTCACGCACAAAGCGTTGATCCAATCTGTTTGGGGGTGGGAATCGATAGACCAAGTCGAGTATTTGAGGGTATTTATTAATCAACTGCGCAAAAAAGTAGAGCCTGACCCACACAAACCCTGCTATATCTTGACTGAGCCTTGGGTAGGATACAGATTTAGTAGCAGTAGCTCTTTGGGTAGTAATGAGGAAGTTTAGTTTTGCTGAACCAAGTCAAAGGTGAGAAAATAGAGTTTATTTCGAAAAACCTATACGAAACCTTTTAGCAATGCCCAGTCAGCATCTAATTGTTCGCAAATCGAATAGTGCCAAGCGATGTGATATATGCCACTGCTCAGACCTATTTGATCCAGATACAGGAACTTGCAAGCGATGTGTAGACCTCAAACCTAATATATTTTTGAGAGAGTCTACGCCAGAAATAACTAGAAGAGAAAGCTCTAGTATTCATGCATTCATCGACAGAGTTCCTATGTGGATGGGAGTCTCTTTTCTGCTAATGATAGGAGCTGTCATTCTTTTTGTACTTCTACTTCTGATCAGATCTCCTTTCATATTTGTACCTTCTGTCCTTATAGTACTTATTGGTATCTTTATAATAACTCTGATAACGGTCTACTGTTGCTACTGGCTGGTTTTGAGTATGATGTGGATTACAGGAACAGTATTTAATAAACTGTCAATAATCTTTGCAGGCTTGAGAGTAAAAGAAAAGTAAGGTATTTAGTAACAAGAAGTTGTGAGATAATGGTTCTCTTCCATTTTCAAGTTACCTTGTTTTATAACAAGAATCATTTATGGGCGAAAATATCAAAGCTACTATTAGTGCAATAAGCGATCCAGGAATGGTTCGCTCAAACAATGAAGACAGTTTTCTCTTGATCGACCTTAAAAGAGGAAAAAGTATTGCCGACCACTCTACTATAGAAAAGAAGGGTGAAGAGTCGGTCTATCTTCTCATAGTCTCTGATGGTGTAGGGGGTTCGCAGCTTGGTGAGCTTGCCAGTGAACTTACCGTCCTCTCTATCAAAGACGCTATGATGCTCATTGAGCAAGAAGTCCCTGTCTTCGATAAGCTTACAGCAGCCGTCGAACACGCCAACCACCTACTCTTTACTGAAAATACTAACAATCCGCGATTAGCTGGAATGAAAGCTACTGTCACGGCTGTTGTTGTAGAGTATACAAAAGTTTATGTAGCAAGTGTTGGTGACTCGCGTGCATACTTGATTAGAAATAACGAGATTAGTCAACTAACGACTGACCAAACTTTGGGTAATATTCTTGTTGAACAAGGTATATTGAAACCTGAAGATGTCAGCAAACACCCAAGAAAGAACGTCATCCTTCAAGCCATTGGCAACGCCGAAGTTATACAAGTAGCTGTCAACAGTTTTGACCTGTTGCAGGGTGATATGCTGCTACTTTGTAGCGATGGTCTAACGAACAAACTCACGGATGATGAACTGTACAATATTCTTCATAACAGTTCTTCTATAGAAGAAGCTTCTAAAACCATGGTGCAAACAGCAAAAGAACGTGGTGGAGAAGATAACATAACCGTTGTAATAGCAAAGTTTGAAGGTGATGCAATTGCAGCAGTAGATGGTCAGCCTCTAGAACTGCAAGAGTTAAGTACTTACGACCCTTATACAGTCAAGAAAAGTTCTTTGAGAACTACTCTACTGCACAATGTTAAAACCAACCGCGAGATAAGCACTGTTTTTCCAATAGAGATTAAAAGTATCAATTCAGAGTATGGAGACTTTGTTGAACAGTCCGAGACTCTGCAGCTTGGCCTGAAAGATGCCTCATTTCTTATCAAAAACAAGGTAAATATTGACGACCTACTCTATATATCTCTGCCCATGCCTCCTTGGCTCAGACTGTTTGACCCTGACAAGCCACTCTATCAACTATATGCACAAGTAAGAAAGATCAGCCCACAAGAATCTGGCTTCTATCTAGTCAGAGTTTCGTTTATATCGAAAGATTATCCTGATGAGTAGCAGCTTACCTTGCTTGTAAGCTTATCTACACGAAAAAATGAAAAGATCTGGCTAAAAACCTCTTCCAGATATATTTGCATCCTGCTCAAAAATATTTTCTAACAATAACAATATATGTTATTTTCTTACTGCATCTATCTGTAAAAATAAGCTCTTGTTTTCAGCATATACAAATGCAGGCTGGTAACATGCAAAATCCTTTTACTTATCGCGGTACAAGTGAACCTCTCGGCCATAAATGGCCGAGCTTCTGGGTCGGCTACACTGTCTCACGACAGGGTTTTGTAGCTCGCCTTAGCAGTTCGCGCTTATGTCTGCTAAAGTAGCAGGAATGCGGGCAGCCTCAGAAACAGTTGGATTGTGAGGTCTAACTCTCCCTCTACGCGCACTCTCCCGCGTACCTGCGGGTGTTGATGATAACTTCACAATTACCATATTTGCTTTTTATCATTCTTTCTTTTATTTTGTCTATACTTTTTTCTTATTTTTTCTGTTTTTTACCCGGCGATGGCTTGCTTAACTCGGCTCTAAAGAAGCCCAGACTGCGCAATCCTAAGGAGGTTCAAGTATAAAGACTTTGGGTTTGATGATCTCAGAAAAGCAGCTTGGCAAATTCCAGCTTGAAATAGACTGGCTCAAAGCATACCAATAGAATCACTCCATATACTCTTTTTAACATCAATTAAGACTTGATTAAAACAGAATTATAAATCTAGTTACTTTGCTAGGTAGGCTTTCTAGAGAATATTCGAAGTCGTGCTGGTTGAGTATTTCTTGTACAAGTGTAAGACCTATTCCTTGACCGTCTTTTTTTGTACTAAAAAAAGGGGTGAATAGATTAGAAGCTATCTCTGGCTCAATCCCTTTTCCAGTGTCTTCTATGGTTAGCCTATTTCTCTTTTCTTGACAATCAAGTTTTACTGTAATCTTTCCTTTTTCTTCGATGGCTTCAATTGAATTCTTAAAGAGATTTACAAAGACTTGTTCCATCTGGATCTTATCCAACATCACTTGAAAATCTTGCTCTACTACCCATATCCACTCAATGTTCCTTTTCTGACTCTCCGCTTGCATCAAGTTTACTACATTTTTTAGGATAGGTAGAAGTTCACATACTGATCTTTTTGGAGCAGGAACTTTAACAACTTCTGCTAGGCTTTTCATAAATTGGCTCAGTTGTGCTGTCCTCGATATAACCACACCTATAGCAGACTCAAAATCTTCTCTATCTCCTTCTCTGATCTGTGATGAATAGTAGAGACAGGAGTTGAGCAGGGAATTTACTGACCCTACAGAGTTGTTTACTTCGTGTGACATCATACGAATCAGCTTTTCGTATGCAACCTTTTCCGAAGTACGAAGCTCTTCGGTGAGTTCGTCAATAATCAAAAAATTTCTTGCAAAACCTTTATCAAGAAAGAAAAGCTTTTGACATTTAACTCGTCTAGTATTTCCAAGATTGACAACTTTAGATTCACCTATTTTTATTTGATCAAGTAGCAGAGCGAATGCTGTTCCAAGATCTATTATATGTTTTCCTACAACATCTAGGCTTTTTACACCTAACAGTTTTTCAGCACTTGGATTTAAAATAGAAATCTTATTATTAAAATCAAATGTGATTATGGCTGAAGGTGAAGCATTTAATATCTTATCTAGAAAATAGTTTTGTTCTTGCAGTTTTAGTCTCTCGCTACGAAGATTATCTATCATTTGATTGTATACTTTTATAAGATTGTCTGCTTCGGCTTCTCCACTCTCCATAAACTTTGTAGTGAAATCTTTTTCGTCTATAAGTTGTGTTCCCATCTTTATCAGGTCAATAGTTAAAAAAAACTTTCCAACAAGCTTTAGCCCATAAAATAGGGAAGAAAGAAAAAATAGTTCTATCAGAATCAACACCATTTTTTGCTGCAGAAAGATTTTTGCTGTAGCTGCAACAAAGGCAGTGTGGATAAATATCAAGTAAAGAGTAAATTTTGTTTTTAGACTCAAATCTTTATCCCATACTTCTCAAGTCGTCTGTAAAGTGATGTTCGGCTCAACCCCAGAGACTCGGCTACTTTTGAAATATTTCCTGCATGAAACTTGAGTGATTTCAGTATCATTGCCTTTTCAAGTTCATCTATTGTCATGCTCCCTACTTCGGGTAGGCTGTCGAAAACTTCTTTTTTTGTTTCTGGAGATTCCATCTGTAAACATATAGCAAAGTCATCACGGTCAAGCTGGTCAGAGCTACAAACCAACACAACTCTTTCCAACAAATGTTTTAACTGCCGAATGTTGCCTGACCAGTCTAATCCTTGTAGCCATTGCATAGCTCTGTCAGTGATCTTTAAACTTTCTCTACTATAAGTATTTGCAAGTTTAGTCAAAAAGTGTCTAGCAATAATTGGTATATCGTCTGGACGCTCTCTTAGTGGCGGGATGTGGAGTGCTATTAAGTTGAGCCGGTAAAGAAGGTCTTCCCTAAAAGTTCCTTTTGATACCATCTCGTTTAAGTTTCTGTTGGTTGCTGAAATTACTCTTACATCTACAGTCTTGGTAACACTTGAACCCAATACTTCATAGGTACGATCTTGCAAGACTCTGAGCATCTTTACCTGAGAACTTGGGTCGAGATCTCCTATCTCATCTAAAAATATCGAGCCTCCTGCAGCAAGTTCAAACCTCCCTTTGCGGTTCTGATGAGCATCAGTAAATGCACCCTTAATATGTCCAAACATTTCGCTTTCAAAAAGTGAAACTGGTATTCCACCAAGATTTACTTTGATGAAAGCTCCATCTCTACGTTTGCTGTTATGATGAATTACTGATGCAAGTATCTCTTTGCCAGTCCCACTTTCACCGGTAATTAGTACCGATGCATCTGTAGAACTGACACGACAAGCCAACTCAAGTATTTTGAGGAACTTTGGATCTGTACCAACTATATCTCGAAGATTATATATTTTTTCTAACTGTTCGCGTGTTAGAGCTTGTTCTTGTTTTTTTGTAGAAGCATCTACCAGACCCAGCACTGTTGCAACTGATTGAAGGATCTGTTGGTTTGTCCAAGGCTTGGTAATAAAGTCAGAAGCACCCAGTTGAATTCCTTTGACAGCAAGTGAAATCGAACCCCAAGCTGTTATTAGTATTATAGGAAGGTCTGGATACTGGAGCTTGATCTGCTGTAGTAACTGCAATCCTTCCTGTCCAGAAGTTTGCCTGGAGAAGTTCATATCTTGTATTACAAGCTCCACCTTCTCTTTTGCTAATACGTCCAGAGCTGTGTTAGGTGAATCTGCTACCAAGCTAACATAGCCAGCCTGTTTCAGAAGCAATGAAAGAGAGATAGTTACTGAACTATCATCATCTACTATAAGAACTCTAACACCCATTTTGATTTACTATTTACTCCTACTACTCCTAGTCGCAATGTAATGCTTCTGCAGGTTTGACCTTTGCTGCAAGATAGCTTGGATATGCTGCACACAAAAAGGTTAGCAAATAGATAAAGATACAAGAAGCCAAAAAGCTAGAAAAAAATAGCTGTAAAGCACTTAAATTACTAGCCTCTGCTAGAAACTTTCTTTCAAATCTTGTTACTGAAAACATATTTAGAAGGTCTATGTTGAGAAGATAGAGGTTAGCAACCAAGACTGATCCTAGTAATAAGCCTAACAAAGTTATGATAGTTACTTCTCCTAAAATTTGCTTATATATATCTAAACTTGTTGCACCATTTGCTCTTCTTAAACCTATCTCTTTGGTTCTTTGGGTAATACTTTGCCACAGTACTCCAATTAAACCGAAGGCTACCATCAGTACTAGAAAAACTCCTACGAGGCCCATTGAAATTATAGGCCCTATTAAACGTTTTATTTTCTTGACTCTCATCTCTGAAAGTAGTTCCAGGTGGTATGTATAACTTGGATTTTCTTGGTTGAGTTTTTTAAGAATCTGTTCCTCAAAATCTACTGTAGTCCCAGGCTTGAGTCTCACCAATAGACCTGGGTTGTATACCTGCTCGCTCGACCTTACAAGCCTAAACATGAAATTTTTAGGCTCTGCAAGATCCCCACCTTCACGATATTCTGAAATAACCCCTATAACTCTAAATTTTCCTTGATTCATACTAGACTGAGCATCTGTCTCTTTTTTTTCACTTATAATAACTTTACCCGTAGCATCTTCTGAACCAAATATCTGCTTTGCAAAACGCTCATTTATAACAATAGGAGTTTCCGTTAGTAGCTTATCTTCTTCTAAAAACCATCTTCCTTGAACCTGTTTGAGTCTCATTACAGCAGCAAAATCTGTGTCAACAAGAGTTGTTAAAGAACTAAACTCGGTGTTTTTGTAGGTAAAAGAGATCACCATAGAACCATAATTGTGTGGGACTTGCCCAGCATAAGCAACAGTCTCAACTTCACTAAGCTCTTTGAGTGCACGTTTGAGAAGCCCTATCTTTTTGTAGTTGTCCTCTTTTTGGTTATCAGACTTATCTCTGTATGCATCTATTTGGATTGGATAAAAGTTATCTGTGTATACATCAATACTAATTACATTCTCATAGTCATAGCCAAGAGGACTTATGTAGTTTTTTAGGTAATAGATTGCAAAGACAGCAACTATAAAAACTACTAAGAGAGACAGAGCTATTTCGGTAACAACAAATATATTTGCTCTCTTTCTATTCCAGACTATTTTCAAAAGATGCTTGATCATTTTGCTCCTCCTTTTAGTGCTAGTGCGGGTGGCAAACCAGACATTCTCCAAGCTGGGTAGACACCAGATATTAATGAAAATATCAATGTTATTACTAGCCCAGAGAAAAACACTCTGTAGTTGATCTCTAGATCTGCGCTGAATAGTAGATAAGTTCCGTTCATAAGCCAGAAGATGAAGCGCGTAACTAGAAGAGCTAAAATAGCACCAAGGGTTGTGAGTATAGTGTTCTCAATCAAAAACTGTAGAGTAAGTGTCCAACTTGAAGCTCCAAAAGCTTTTCTTACACCTATTTCAGACGCACGTTCCATTATTCTATTTGTATTTATACTAATCAGGTTAACTGTTGGCAAAATCACAAATAATACTGTAATAAGTGTTATATATGATAACAGTTTATTGACTGGTGCAGGCTCTTCTACCTTTGCATTTATATAAAGCCGGGCAAGCTGTTCTACTGTATTGTTAAGATTTACAGAAAAGCTGTTAATGCCTTTATACCCGGATAGATCTACACGTTTGACTGCAGATTGAAACTCTTCTCTGATCAGTGGTATATCTGCTCTGCTCTTTGCTAGTAACACTGCACTGAAATTTCCAGTAAGATCCTTTTTCTGGACAACATTTACTGGAGGAGTCATGGAAATCCAGATATCGGCATAAGTTGCCTGTCTCAATGGAGATGTATTTTTAACAACACCCACAACACGATAAGTTTTATGCTGAACCGTTATAGTTTGACCGATAGCAGATTTATCTTGAAAAAAAGACTCTTTTTTTGACTCATTGATCACAGCAACATTACTTGCATTGTTTACTTCATCTTTTGTAAAACCATCTCCTTCTACAAAGTCAAAATCAAAGACTTCCCAGTATTCTGCATTGGTCTGTTTAACAACAGAAAAGTCTTTTTTACCATTTATGTATGATATTTGAGCAGGGAAGAAGGCGAAAATGGCCATTGCTTCAACACCATTTGTACCCCGCACATATTTATCTAGAAAGCCATACCCAAC
>JAEUQL010000151.1 GCA_016789295.1 Blastocatellia bacterium
GTTGCTTTTGGAGATTTTGACACGCCGCTACTACCGTATTCGCAACCTAGAAAGCTTTAATAATCTGATAGGCAAGCACCACATCTTTGTAACGGCACACTACACCCATCCGATAGATGGAATTGACATACACGTAGCCAGTACTTTTGCCGAGTATTCGCACTTGGCAGAAGCAGGAGAAGAGTTGAGCTATCTAGTGAAGTCTTTTCCCCAAGAGCACGACACCGTGATCGACATCTACATCTGGAGTCCAGAAAAGCGTGAAATAGAGACTGTCCGCGAAGAGATACAAGCAGAGCTGAACCGTACTGCTTTTCCAAGACCTATTCGTCGGATAGTTGTTTCTGTAGCTGGCATAGAGACTATAAAAGGGATGGAAGGGATGTGGCATTTTACCTTCCGCCATACAGCCGAAGGTTATCAAGAAGAGAAAGTCTATCGTGGATTACACCCAATGATGGGCAAGCGGTTACACCTGTGGCGTTTGGTCAATTTTAATATTGAACGCCTGCCTTCGGTTGAAGATGTCTACCTCTTTAAGGTCAATGCAAAAGAGAATCCGAAAGATGAAAGAGTCTTTGCAATTGCCGAAGTGCGTGATATGACTGTAATAAGAGATAAAGATGGAAAGATAGCCCAGATACCCTATCTTGAACATATGCTTTTTGAAGCAGCAGCTAGTATCCGCCAAGTTCTGTCACAACGTCCACCAAAAGAACGGCCACAGTGGAATCGTCTATTGCTCTATATATGGCCAACCTTTGATTTTAATGATGACGAACTCAATCAGATAGCACTCAAGCTCTCATCAGCAACCGAAGGGTTAGGACTTGAGCGGATAGTTATTCGCTGTAAACTTCCAGACGAACATACAGGAAGCTTAAAAGATACCATTTTGAGGATCTCCAATCCAGGTGGTCTCCAACCAGTAGTTTCATTCCATGCACCTGCTGACCATCCATTGAGGCCACTCAGTGAGTATGAGCGCAAAGTTCAGCAGTTACGCAGGCGTGGATTACTTTCGCCTTATGAGATCGTCGAAATGCTTACCTCTTCCAGAGGCGAGAAGCTTCAGTTTCCTCCAGGCGAGTTTACTGAATATGACCTTAATGAACAGAACCAGTTGGTACCAGTCTCCAGACCTTATGGACTCAACCGGGCAAATCTGGTGGTGGGAGTGATAAGAAACTTCACAACAAAGTATCCAGAAGGTATGGCAAGGGTGGTAATGCTTGGAGACCCAAGCAAAGGCATGGGGTCTATTGCCGAGGCAGAGTGCAGGCGCATTATGGCTTGTATTGATCTAGCTGCAGAGCTAAAACTACCGTTAGAATGGTTTCCCGTCTCAGCCGGAGCAAAGATCTCGATGGAGAGTGGAACGGAAAATATGGACTGGATAGCTGCTGTTTTGAGAGAGCTTATCAAGTTTACTCAAGCTGGCGGTGAAATAAATATTGTTGTTAATGGGATAAATGTTGGTGCACAACCCTACTGGAATGCAGAATCTACTATGCTGATGCACACGCGAGGTATTCTGATTATGACACCAGAAGGGGCAATGGTACTGACAGGTAAACGGGCATTAGACTTTTCAGGCAGTGTCTCAGCCGATGATAACTTTGGAATTGGTGGTTATGATAGGGTAATGGGACAAAATGGTCAAGCTCAGTACTGGGCAGAGAACATTGTAGAAGCCTGTGAGATACTACTACGCCACTACGACCACACGTATGTTGTGCCAGGAGAGCGTTTTCCACGAGATAGCTCGACTTCGGACTCGAAAGATCGCGACATCCGCAGCTACCCTTACAACGCAAGCAAGGCTGATGGGTTTACAGTGGTGGGCGAGATCTTCACTGAAGAGCATAATGCTGGCAGAAAACGTCCTTTTGACATCCGCTCAGTGATGCGGGCTGTAATTGACCAAGACCATCAACCACTTGAAAGATGGGCTGGGTTTCGTGATGCCGAAATTCCTGTTGTGTGGGATGCACATTTAGGAGGACATCCAGTCTGTTTGATAGGTATGGAGTCACACCCACTACCCAGACTTGGTTTTATCTCTGCTGACGGTCCTTATCAATGGACTGCAGGCACTCTTTTCCCTTCAGGCTCAAAGAAAGTTGCCAGAACTATCAATTCTGTTAGCGGAAATCGGCCTTTAGTAGTTCTAGCAAACCTCTCTGGCTTTGACGGCTCGCCAGAATCTATGAGAAAGTGGCAACTCGAATTTGGAGCAGAGATTGGGCGTGCAGTAGTTAACTTTAAGGGGCCTATGGTATTTTGCGTAGTTTCTCGTTATCACGGTGGAGCTTATGTAGTCTTTTCAAAGACCTTAAATGAACAGCTTGAAGTTGCTGCATTGGAAGGCTCTTTTGCTTCTGTGATAGGAGGTGCTCCTGCGGCGGCTGTTGTCTTTGCAGGCGATGTAGAGAAACGAACCCGCGAAGACGAGAGGTTGGTTGCTCTCGAAAAAGCTATTGCAGCAGCAGAAGGAGCAGAAAAAGGGCGGTTGCGTGCTGAATATAACGAACTCACAAACATTGTCTATTCAGAAAAACTTGGACAAGTTGCTGAAGAGTTCGACACAATTCATAGCATTCATCGTGCTTTGCAAGTTGGCTCTTTAGATCGAATCATCTCTTCTAGCAATCTGCGGCCATATCTAATAGATGCTGTAGAACGCGGCATACAACGGACGTTAGAAAAAGAGAAGAAGTAGCTTAAGCCTTACCCCTTTCTATTCAGTAGTCTGAGAAGAAAGGGGTAAGAAGCTTAAATTCGATAAACCTCTTCTTACCAAGCAATCATATTTTCTCAAAAGTAGTGGCTATCATTATCTTTCACGTTCTGCTACTATTTTACTTTCCAATATAAATACCTGCTCTGTAGTTGTATCTTTAAGTTGAAGTAATGCGGAGTGGTTATGCCCGATTATTATGAAATTCTGGGTATTCCTCGACAAGCAAGTGGCAATGAGATAAAGTCAGCCTACAGGAAGTTGGCTCGCAAACTCCACCCTGACGTGAGTGCTCATCCTGAAAGCGGAGAAAAGTTTAGCCAGATTCATGAGGCTTACAGGGTTCTTTCAAATCCGCAACTGCGGGCAATCTATGATAGTAAGGGAGAAGTTGGCTTATCAGAGCGCAAACGCAGCAGTGATGTGAAAGCTCAAACAGCACACTTTCAAGCACGTATAAATAGAGTTGTTGAGCAGATGATAGCAGAAGAAAGGGCGGAAACTAGGGCTAGAAGCCACGCAGTTACAGTGTTAGTCACTCTTTTTTTCTCAACCTTTATAGTAGCCCTTATGAAACCTGTTCTTCTTTTTGATATGGGCTTTTTTTGGAAAATAGTTGCTGGTGTGCTTTTTCTTTTTGCCATACACTATCTTTTTAGAAGTCTGAGAAGTATAATTGAGCGGTACACTTACATTCCTGATTTTCCTTCTGTTACAAAAATGAACGAACCACCAAAACAACCTTTTAGCCGGCGTGTAGGGCTTGCATTTTTGGCCTTCGGCTATTGCCTATCCCTTATGTTGGGAACTATTGGAGGTTACTGGTTTGATGACGGCTCTGGAGGGCCATATTTTGACAACTACTATCTACTAAACAATCTGCTTCTTCCACCTATTTCAGTATTTATCATACATTTATGGCAGTTTTTTATGACAAAATTAGATAAAGTATTTGATATATAAAATTCTTTTTAACAGATAGTTAGAAAAAAAGAAGGCACCAAAAAGTCTTTGTACTTGAGCAACCTTCTTAATGCTGAACTCCAAAATATGAAGCAATGTCTAAAGTGTAAAAGGCTTTATGAAAATAAAAGCTCTTTCTGTCCATACGATGGACAGAAGCTCGTCTATGCCAAATCGGAAGACGATCTGATAGGGCGTACCATCGACAATAAATACAATATAGAACAGCTCATTGCAAAAGGTGGGGCAGGGTCTGTCTACAAAGCCATACATATACAACTCAATGTCCCTGTAGCAGTTAAGATTATGCACAATAAGTCAACCAGTGATGTAACACTTATTGAGCGTTTTCGTCGGGAAGCCTATGCTGCAATGCAAGTCAGGCATCCAAATGCAATTGCAGTACTCGATTTTGGAGTTACAGCAGAAAACCTGGTCTATGTAGTAATGGAGTATCTGCAAGGCAAGACTCTCAGGCAGAAACTCAAAGAGAAGAAATCCCTTTCAATAGAGACTGCCAACGAGATAGTGCAGCAGATCTGTGCTGCAGTCGCAGTAGCACACAAACGGAAGATAGTTCATAGAGATCTCAAGCCAGAGAATATATTTCACCACATAGACAACAACGTAGAGGTTGTTAAAGTACTCGATTTTGGAATAGCCAAATTTAAGGGAACCATATTTGAAGAAGGTAACAGCAGCATCACCAGACACGGCTTTGTAGTTGGAACCCCACATTATATGTCACCCGAACAGTGCTATGGTAAAGAAGTAGATGCACGCTCTGATGTCTATTCACTGGGAATAATTCTTTACGAGATGCTGACTGGACAAATGCCATTTGTTGGCCCTTCGCACACTGCAATAGCTGTCAAGCAAGCTTCAGAAAAGCCACGGCCTACTTATGAAGTAAAAAAAGGGATTCCTGCAGTGGTCAATGCGGTGGTGATGCATGCCCTTGAGAAAAACCCCAACAATCGCCCTCCTGATACTATGGCATTTGCAGCCGAGCTTGAAGCCGCAGTCAAAGCTGTTACTGAACAAGAGTTTCTTAAAGTTTTCTTGAATGCTAGTGAACAAGATCTGGAAGCTGCCCTACTACTTGCTAATGATCCTTTGAAATCACCTTCAAAGAGTTTAAGAGATAATATAAATTCTGGGATTTTGACATTGGAAAGCGAGGCTATTAGCGACAGAAAGACCAATCGCGAAATGACCAAAACTGCAACACGTCAAGCAAATGACTCTGGGTTTTTCAACAGAGTTAGCCTCTATTCAAGTGCAGGAACACAGACAGTTCCAGTCGATAGAGAGGAACTTCTCAACTGCTCAAAAGAAGCTTCTATGCTACTGCAGATAATTATTGGCGATCTGGAGAAGGACAGCCCTCTGGATGAGATCTTTTTGAGTGAGTTAAAGAATGTTGTCAAACAGATGCAAGATATGATCTTCAGCCTCAAACTGCAATCTCAAGTGCCTCCTGAAGTGTAAACCGTTTTTCATAAAGTGCTTTTCCAATAATGCAACTGTCTACACCATAATGTTCTATCTCTTTGAGCCTTCTTACATCTTCTAAGCTTCCAACTCCTCCCGAAGCAGTAATCTTCAGTCTACTTTCAAAGGCTATCTTTTTAGTCATCTCAATGTTTGGACCGTTGAGCATTCCGTCCTGAGCAATGTCGGTATATATGACACGCTCAATGCCAAGTTCACGCACTCTATGAGCAAGTTCAATAGCGTCAACTTCTGACTCTTTGACCCAACCTCTTGTAGCAACTTTGCCTTCTCGTGCATCTATCCCTACTACTATTTTTTTACTGTAGTCTACGGCAAGGCGTGCAAGAAGATCTAGGTTCTCTACAGCTACAGTTCCAATAATCACCTGCTCAACACCGAGTTCAACCAGTTTCTCTACTGCCACTACATCTCTGACACCACCACCAAACTCTATCGGTATTGAGACAGCCATTACTATCTCTTGTACTACACCCAAATTTCCAGCAGAGCCACCTGTAAAAGCTCCATCAAGGTCTACCACGTGGAGCATCTTTGCCCCTGCAGCTTCAAATTCGATTGCCTGCTTTACAGGGTCTTGGTCATAAATCTTAACCTGCTCTTTTTCTCCTTGAGTAAGTCTTACACAAGCACCATTTTTTAGATCTATAGCCGGTATTACAATCAAAATCGGTTCTCCACGAAAATATTTTCTTGCACACTTAGTGCAAAATTCTTGAGAAGTTGCAGACCTACATGTTGGCTCTTCTCAGGGTGAAACTGTACACCAACAACCCTACCTCTACCTGCAATCGACGCAAAATCTAAACCATACTCTGTTAACCCTATTGTGTCATCAGCAGAACCTGGTTCCACATAGTAAGAATGCACAAAGTAGAAGAATGCTCCATCATCAATACTACTGAGAATAGGATGGTTTTGAACTTTTTTGACCCTGTTCCAACCTACGTGTGGAACCGGCAAGTGGCTTTCTGCAAATCTCACGACACGGCCAGGTAGAAGTCCTAGACCTTTGTGCACTCCAAATTCTTGACTTTCTTCAAAAAGTAACTGATAGCCTAGACATACACCTAGCAAAGGTGTTCCACTAGCTACTGCACTGTGGATAGCTTCACTGAAACCTTTTTCTGTTAGAGACTTTATTGCATCGCCAAAAGCTCCCACTCCAGGAAGAACTATTGCATCTGCAGAAGCAACTGTTTCTACATCAGAACTAACATATATATCGCTAATAACTGTTTTGAAAGCCTTCTCAACGCTTCTCAGGTTACCAGCTCCATAGTCTATAATTACAAAAGACATCTTCTATACCTATCTTTATAAACTACCTTTGGTTGAATTTATTCCTTCAATCCTTGGGTTGAATCTAGTAGCAGCAGCAAGGGCACGAGCAGTAGCCTTGAAAGTAGCTTCGAGTATGTGATGCTGATTTCGTCCATAGAGAAGTTCTATGTGGATGTTTGCCCGTACTGCATCAGTAAACGAATGCCAGAAATGCTCAGCAAGCTCTACAGCAAAACTCCCTATTGTAGGTCTTACAACTTCGGCTCTGTAGACAAGAAAAGGTCTACCAGAAAGGTCTACTACAGACCTGACCAAAGTCTCATCCATAGGAACATAGGCTGCACCATAACGCTCAATCCCTGCCTTGTCTCCAAGAGCTTTGGAAAAAGCTACTCCAAGTGTTATAGCACTATCTTCAACAGAATGATGGTCGTCTATGTGTAGATCACCTTGGCAAGAAAGTGTTATATCAAAAAGACCGTGTTTAGTAAAAAGCTCTAACATATGGTCGAAAAATCCGATGCCTGTTGATATTTCGGCTTTTCCTTTTCCATCAAGATCGAGCGAAACAGATATCTTGGTCTCTTTTGTTTCGCGTGTAACAGTAGCCGTTCGCAAACCTAGCCTCCAGTGTCTGGCTTGTGGCCCTAGACTTTTTGCAGATAGAACTCTACCTATTTGACCATTTTTGAGCAAGTTGATACTGCCTTACAACTCCTGGCATAGCTTAGTGTATCGCGATTGACAAGCTATTATTTGAGAGTCTACTATCTGCAACTTAGCAATCTGCAGTCCAAGGAGAGTTCATGCATCAGCCAGATCTTAAGACTGATCCTTTCACACCGCTTAAGCTCTTTTCCCATATGGAGACACTATACAAATGGTCTAAGGGTGAGAACGTATACCCGATAACCATGGAGCTTGGGCCATCAACCGTCTGTAACCACTTCTGCACTTGGTGCATGCACGGTGGCTATTTTGGGTCGCACAAAGGAGATGACAAGAAACTGAAGCTCTATCCCGAAACCAGTGTGATGAAATTCTCTTTCTACAGAGGACTCTGCGATGAGCTTGCAACTCTTGGTACAAAATCGATGATCTTTTCTGGCAGTGGGGAACCTTTCGTAAACCCAGAACTACCTGATTTCATTGAATATACAAAGAAAGCAGGCATAGATGTCGCCACCATAACACACGGAGGACTGCTTACACCAGAAAGAATAAGGGTAGTTGTTGACAACCTCACATGGATTAGGATTTCACTAAACGCTGGCACCGCCAAAACTCGCCTTGACATACACAAAGTAGACGATTTTGAGAAAGTACTTGGCAACCTAGCATTGATGGCTGAAGAGAAGAAGAAGCGATCTTCAAAGCTGCACATTGGTGCTGGCATAGCAGTGTGTCCAGAAAATTGGGAAGAGGTCTATGAAGGTGCAAAGAGAGTTCGAGAGACTGGCATAGACTACTATCAGATCAAACCTGTGATATGGCACCCTATGTCAAAAAACAAGCAGTATGAAGAAGAGTTTTTCAAAAACGCTCTGCCTCTAATTAGAAGAACAAAAGCCGAGTTAGAGACAGATACTTTCAAAGTCTTTATCAAAGAAGATCAATTTGCTGGTGTTCTCTCTCCAGATTATGAAAAGAGTACATATAAGAAATGCTACTCTACCTTCTTCCCTGTGATAGAAGCTAACAAGAAAGTCTACTACTGCTCTCAGACCAGAGGGCTACCAGAGTTCTGTCTTGGAGATCTTGGAGAGAATACTTTTAAAGAGATATGGGAGAGCGAGCAGCGCAAAAAGGTCATAGAAGGCATAGATGTGATGAA
>JAEUQL010000152.1 GCA_016789295.1 Blastocatellia bacterium
TGTTGAAAGAACCCTACAGATACTCAAACCCGTCTGTTCAGCTTTGGGCGCAGCTCATTCTATTGGCCTACTCCATCGGGACATAAAACCTTCAAACATCATCCTCCATCGTGGCCCATATGACATTAGCGAAGTGGTCAAAGTAGTAGATTTTGGTATAGCAAAATTCTATGAATCACCAGACTTGATAGTGCAAACTTCAGAGGGTATAGTGTTAGGAACAGCCGAGTATATGTCCCCAGAGCAGTGTCAAGGCCAACCACTCGACGGCAGGTGCGACGTCTACAGCATTGCTATGGTCTGCTACCAGATGCTTAGTGGACGATTAGCCTTTCTAGCAAATTCTACTGGAGAGTTTCTTTTCAAACATGTAAGCGAATTGCCAAAACCTATGAGGGATTTCTACAGTGACATCCCACCGCAACTGGAATCTGTAGTACTTGCAGCACTGGCAAAAGACCCTGAAAAACGCCCACCTACAGCACCCGATTTCTACAACCAACTCGAACAAGCATTTTTGGACGCTCAAGCACACCGCTTTAAAGCCTCAATGGCAGCATCTCAAGAAACTACTCAAAGTAGAAGTGATGCAGGCAAAAGCCAAACATCATTTTCTCAAAGCAGTACACAAGTGTTTCAAGAGCCACGCTTCAACTGTTTTACCGGTCGTTCAAGCGAACTTAACCGTTTGAAGGAGGCTTGGCATGGAGTCTGCTCTGGACAAGGAAAGACAATGCTGATTTTGGGTGAGCCTGGTATCGGCAAAACTTACTTACTGGAGGAACTCTGTGGACGAGTGGCTGAAACTGGAGCTTATGTCTTTTATGGAAAATTCTATGAATCTTCTGGAATAAGATCTTTTCATGCAGCAATTCTAGACCTTAAAGGCTTCATTCGTAGGATCGAATCAAAAGCCGATGTTTTATGGGAAATATTTGGTGATAGGGCAAAGTTACTGTTAGACAAACTAGATCTTGTCTGGAAAACTGGTGGTATCGCCCCAAATTCACAAGACCCAAAAGCTCTACACGACCACTTTGCAACTCTTGCAGATACCCTTGCAGCACTTGCACGTCACAAACCATTACTACTTGCATTAGACGATCTGCAATATTCAGATGAATCTGCACGTGACCTCTTCTCCTATTTGACACA
This sequence comes from Blastocatellia bacterium, assembly GCA_016789295.1. Lineage (GTDB taxonomy): Bacteria > Acidobacteriota > Blastocatellia > Chloracidobacteriales > JADJPF01 > JAEUQL01. Next base: position 1,156 of record JAEUQL010000152.1, read on the forward strand.
CAGGCTTGGTCACGAGAGAGTCTTTCTTGTGTCTACTGTTCGTCCGGTTGGCCTTGAAGAGAATTTCAAAGGTTGGCTGAAAAGCTTTCGACGAGCTTGCGAAACTATAACACTCCCAAGATTTCAACGTCAGCAAATCCTTAAACTATTAGAAGCTATTTTTGGCCGCTTCTCAATAAACGAACGCCTCTTTAGTCTTCTAAAAGCCGAAACAGGCGGTAATCCTTATTTTCTGGTAGAACTTTTGAAACTGCTGCTTGTAGAAAAGCGGATTCAGATAGAGTCGCAACGATGGGTTTTTAATGACATAAATACAACCCCTCCACAAACACTCATCGATCACGTTGAATTGATAGTCGAGCGCATGTCTCCACAAGCAAAAAAGGTCTTTAATACAGCTTCTGTGATAGGTGAGGAGTTTGATTCAGAACTCCTTTGCTACCTTATGCAGTCTCCAAAAGAGGAAGAAGACGAGCTGGTAGATATACTCCAACGTGGAACCGAAGCTGGTCTTATCACAAAACTGTCAGAGAACGAAAATTATCGTTTTAATAACACTACTATTCGTCGGGTTCTTTATGAGAGCCTAAATAGACGTGCCCGCAAAAAATTTCATAAAAATGTAGCTGAATGGTTAGTAAAACAGAAAACAGACTACCCTAGCGACCTTGTCTATCACTACTATGAGTCAGCACAGTTTCTTGCTGCTTTTCGTCAAGCTCTCAAAGCTGCAGACCGTGCTCGTGAAGCTTTTCAGATAGACACTATGCGTAGATATGTCAAGTATGCTGAAAAGAGTATATCTGAGTTAGAAGAACTTTCTAGTATCGAACACCAAGTCTTTGCAGGAAAAAGCTTAAGCAGTCAAGAAGACAAAGAGAGTCTGCTAGACCTGATAACCTTCTACTGGCTTTCTGGCCTCAGCCAACTCTACCGCAGCCGGGCAGACAAAGCAGAAGATCATTTACAACGTGGGGCATTTCTAGCTAGAGCAACCGGTAATATTCTGCTACTTGGTAAACTCTATAATGCACTCGGAATGAGTCGAGCAGGAGATGGAATAAAGATTGAAGCAATAGATTTTTACAAACAAGCATTGGAATGTTATGTACAAGAGAACTACATACAAGGAGAGGCACAGACCCTCAGAGAATTGAGCTTGATATATGAACAGCGCGGTGATTATGCACTTGCTCTAGACTTTGCAAGAGCTTCTGTAGATGCTGCTGAAGTCTGTACAGACGAATCCTTACAAAGTTTTGCTCTTTCAACAGAGGCTTGGATGTTGGCACGCATACGTAGATTTGAAGAGGCAATGCTTGTGGTTAAACGCGCCATAGCAATAGGCAGAAAGGGAGACAATCTTGCTGCTTCCTGCTCGTGCTTCAACACTATGTCTGAAATTTATGTTGAACAAGGGCTTTATGAAGAGGCTATAAAAGTAAGACGTGAAGCTCTAAAGATAGCAAGACTGCTTGGCAATCGCCGCTTTGAACTGGCTATTACAAGAAATCTGGGTGAACTCTATATCTATACTGCCAAATACCAAGATGGTGAAAATCTTTTTCTAAAGGCACTGAAATTGGTAGAAACTGGTGGCAATAAGTTCTATGAACATCTCACACTTCACAATCTGGTACACTGCTGTATAAATCAAGGGAAACTCATACAAGCAAGAGCTTACCTATCTCGTGCTGAAAAACTCAATTCAGAGATAGACTTGACTGAACCAAGATGCCAGCACCGAATCACACTAGCAGAACTACTTGTAGCAGAAAAGCAGTTTAAGGAAGCAATAGTTGCATCTGATGAAGCTCTGTCATTGGCACGTACCATCGGCCATCCAAGCCACGAGTGGCGACCAATGTTTATCAAAGCTACAGCATTGAAAGAGTTAGATATGCTTGACCAAGCTAGAGAAACTATCTCTGAATGTGTAGCTATTTTAGAAGAGAACTATAAAGCTTTGGATGCTGAGATTGCACGCGGCTACTTTTCCAACATGCAGATAAAGGCTGCTTATAAACTCAAACAAGCACTGTCTTAAAAGATGATTAGACTCAAGATATCTTGAGTCTAATCATCATATACTAGAACTTAAGTTTGACACCAGATGTAGCTACAACTCCTGGTGTTTGGAAGCCATCTTCAAAATAGGTCTGATCAAAGAGGTTAGAGACCTTGGCAAAAAGTTCTAACTTGGTCTTTTCACCAAGCTTGAAAGTGTAAGAGCCTGTAAGATCTGCTTTCACGTATCCATCAAATCTAAATATTGGTGAAGCAAAACCTGTAAATAGCTCTCCTGGCGAAAAGACTGGGTTATCGTACTCGCTTATTGCGTTGAGATCAAAGTTGATGTTTAGAGCCTTGTATCTCTGGTTGATTACAAGGTTGAAAATGTTTCGAGGATTGCTAAAAGATGGAGTGCTTCCAGCAATATTACTACCATCACTTCTAACACCTGTAAAAGCAATCTCAGAATTGACATACAGATAAGAACTAGTAACATCCAGTCCACGCAAAGGATTTGCTGTAACAGACAACTCAAAACCTCGTGAAAGCCCTCCAGCAACATTAGTTTGAAAGAATGCTGCACCTGCAGAAGATGAAAAAGGTACAAAACCAGCAGCTATTATCTCTTGCCTTCGGTTGTAGAAGTACGTCATTGACAACCGCAAACGGTCTTTTAATAGACTCTGGTCAACACCTCCTTCTGCTGAAATTACCCTTTCGGGTCTCAAAAATGGATTTCCAACCCTAACAGGTCTAAACGTTCCATCAAATGCACTGAATCTTTCTGAAAGCGAAGGAGCACGAAAACTGTTTCCCACGTGTGCACGGATCTTCGTTCCAGTCTTGAAAAATGAGTAGGCTATGGCTCCATCACCTGTGTAGGATCGAGGTACACCTATTTCACGTAGTCTTTCTATGTCTTGGGAAGGGATAGACGTAAGTGATTCTGGAATACCTAAACCGAAGCTTTGCACCCTGCCAGAAAGCGAAAGTTGAAGTCTGTTCTCAAAATAGGCCGACTGGTTTTGAAAATAGAATCCATAGGTATTCTGAGCAAAAGATTCTCGACCAAAAAAGTCTGTAACTTGTCTGAGCCTCTCTCGTTCAGCTTCAAAACCTACTGTTAATAGGTTGTGTGAATCTAGTTTGACGTTTGCAGCAGTGTTGAAAGTGTAAGTACGTCCTCTAAAACGTGTGTCTGAACTCGATACTGGAAAGAACCCTTGTGCTTTTGTAATCAGAGAGACAAGTAGTGGGTCGGCTCCAGGTCCATCAAAGAAACGCCTGTTGGAAACTACACTGTTAAATGACGCAGAGTAGCTGACCCTGTCACTGACACGATGACGCAGCGTCAAACCACCTTGAAAAAGCTCCGTTTTGCGAAAAGAGTCTGGGTCATTTAGGTCAAAGATAAAACCTGTTATGGGGCCGTTACCTGTAGCATAGCCAAACTCGTTACCTAGAGGGCCTATTGGAAAAGGACTATCATTTGTGTTGAAAAATGACCTGCTATAGTTGATCACACCAGAAACAGAAATTCCTGCTGTTGGAGTGAAGCGCACGTTACTACTTATGGTAGTGTCACGAAATATATCCTGACCATCAATACCATTATTCGTATCCGTTCTGGAGACACCAAGCCCATAGTAGAGTTTCTCTTTGACGCTACCTCCTAGACGAGCACTCTCCCTGAAGAAGCCTAGTCCACCACCTTCAAACATCAATTCACCTGAAGGTTGACCTACACCTGTGTATGGAACAATGTTGACAACACCTCCTACAGCAGTGGTCCCATAAAGAGTACTGCCACTGCCTCGCAAAACTTCAACCTGCTGTACATTATTTACAAACAGACTGTCACTAATCGATTGAGACGAACCTCGAAAATCTCCAGCATCTCGAAGACGCTGGCCATCAATCAATATCAAACTATTTTCATTAAACAGTCCACGAAATCGTATCGAAGTAAGTCCACCAGGGCCACCAAAGATCTTGAGACGAACTCCAGGAATGCTTCTTAGCACTTCATTTACAGCATACTCTTTGCGATTGTCTATATCTTCACGAGTTGTTACAGTTAGTGCTTTGGCTAGTTGGTCAATAGTCTGAGTTGTTGTTGTAGCTGTTACTATTATTTCTTCACTAATGCCTCCAACACGAAGTGTCATATCGAGTTCTCTGCTTGAATCTTCTGCAAGCTTGATCTCATCCGAAACTGAAGCTTTGAAACCATCTGCTTCAGCCTTGAGATAGTAGCTACCTTTTTTAACTCCACTAAAGCTAAACTCGCCATTTCCGTTTGAGACCGTAGAGACAGTTATTCCATCTTTGGAAGAGAGTATCAGAAGGGCATTTTTTATTGCCTGCCCCGATTCATTGATAACTTTTCCAGAGACTCTTCCTGTAGTATCTGCAACTGCTAGAAAAATAGAAGAAAGAATTAGGCAGCTTATCAAAAAAATTCTTGATAAACCTGAAAATAGGCTTTTCATCGAAAGATATCCTTTCTCTTCCCCATCGGAAGATTGGGTATCAGGAGAAAGGACGAATCGGTCTCCTGGCTCACGGCTTCTAACCTACTCTGTACGCCTTCCCATCTTATTTTTTAGACAGTGGCTAAAATGTACATTCCGTAGCCGTACACAGTTGCGAGGGCAGCAGTGGATTCTCACCACACTTCCCGGCATTCGCCCCTTTTTCCAGAATTATGTTAGGTTAAACTGCTGTAGTTTTGATGTTGACATCAACATTCCCTTTAACAGCAAGAGAGTAAGGACAGATAGAATGTCCTGCTGCTACTAACTGCTCGGCCTCAGACTGGGAAAGGCCAGCAGTCTTTACGTCTAGATCTACTGTCAAGCCAAAACCTCCCGACTCATTCTGTCCAAGTCCAACTGCAGCCTTTACTTCAATTGAAGTAAGCTTTAACTTTAACTGTCTAGACATAAATTCACAGGCACTTCCAAAGCAAGCAGCATATCCAGCAGCAAAAAGATCTTCTGGTGTTGTGGTTCCATCTTTACCCAAACCTCCCATCGATTTGGGTACTGATAGATCAATTTTCAAAACTCCATCACTCGACTCAACGTGGCCATTTCTTCCACCTGTGGAAGTAGCGTGTGCGGTGTAAAGAACTTTTATAGACATCTATTCTTCTCCTTTAGGAAAAAACTGCTGTGTAATTGGTGAGGTTGCAAGCTCAGGAGCAAAAAGTCGCTTAAAAGTAAAAGCTAAAGGGCTTTCGCCATACTTACTTAAATAGTCAAGTTTCTCTTTGGCTTCATTAACAGTAGGGATATGCCCAGCCTCTATCCACCACAAAGCCATATACATACCATCGAACTTCTCAAACCACTCTTTACGGCGTTTCATAACACCAGAATGTGCACTTTTATAGACATAATTTTTCAAATCTTCCACCGACTGCCAGACAGAGAGATTAACCAAAATTCTATTATCCTCATAAGGGCAAAGATCTGTAGCATCGCCTTTTTCTGTCTGTAACCGCCAGACAAAACCAGGGCTATTGTCTGCTAAAGCGTTAATCTCATCAAGTAAAGCTACAAAGTCTGCCATGATTGGACTGTCAATCGGAGCAAGCATTCTGGCAATGTTAACTTGTGCAAGGTGATAGCCTTGCGATTTCATAGATACTCTCCTTACTCAAGCTACTGTTGACCAACTTTTGCTTGAAGTCTTGCAACTTTCTCTTTAAGTTCCCGGATCTCCTTTTGCAGTTCTGGAAGGCGTTGAAATATTGCAGAAGATTTTAGCCACAAACGATTTTCAACCGCAGGGTAACCAGAGATCAATCTGTTGGGTTCTACAGAATTTGGAATGCCTGTCTGTGCTGTAGCAACTACGTTGTCACCAATAGTTAAATGTCCAGCAACACCCACTTGTCCAGCGAGTGTGACGTTACGCCCTACCTTCGTACTTCCTGCAAGACCTACTTGTCCACACAAAAGCGTGTTCTCTCCAACAACACAAGCGTGCCCAACCATAACAAGATTGTCTATCTTTGCACCGCGCTTTATGCGAGTTTCACCTACAGTAGCACGATCTATAGTTGATCCAGAACCTATCTCTACATCTTCTTCAATAACTACTTTGCCAGACTGAACTATCTTGTACCAAGAACCATCTTCCTGTTTTGCATAGCCGAAACCATCTCCTCCAACTACTACTCCATTTTGAAGTATCGACCTTGCACCAATCTCAACATATTCACGAACTACGCAATTTGAGTGTATCAGAACATTGTTACCAATAATTGCACCAGCATATATAGTAGAATTGGGGTAAATGACAACATCATCTCCCAAAACTACATCATCGCCTATGACGCTGTGTGCTCCAATGCTGACATTTTTGCCAATTTTTGCAGAAGTAGAGACAACGGCTGTTGGATGTATACCTTCGGCCAGTTTTGGAGCAGAATAGAAAAGCTCTATTGCTTGTGCAAATGTCAGGTATGGATTTTTGTGGCGTAACAGTGCAATATCTCTCTTTTTTTCATAGTCAAGAGAGACAATTATTGCTGAAGCCTTTGTTGATAGTACTTTAGGACTGTATTTGAGGTTTGAAAGAAAGGTCAAATCCCCAGTCTGTGCTTCCTCTATGGAGGCAACACCCGTTATTTCCAACTCTGGATCGCCTTCTAAAAGGCAATCCAAGTTCTTAGCTATTTCAAGTAGTCTCATATTGCATCATCACCCAAAAAATACTTCTGCTGTCTTGTAGAACTCTTCGCTAAGAAGTTTTGGGCCACTAACAGCTTCAGCAAGTGGAACTTTTGTTATGCGGTTTCCTTGTATAGCTGCCATGTGACCAAATTCACTGCGGGTGATCATCTCAAATGCGTGAACGCCAAGCCTTGTAGCAAGTACCCTGTCGAAGGCTGTTGGCGTTCCACCACGTTGCACATATCCCAAAACTACAACTCGCGTCTCTATTCGAGTCAGTGCTTCTATCTTGTCAGCAACTATTTGGGCAATTCCCCCCAGACGTTCGTGCCTGTAGATATGCTGGCGTTGTTGTGGAGTTAAAAAATCCTCATTAGGGTGTGGTTGTGCATCTTCAGCTACGACAACTATCGAGAAAGCACTACCCAAGT
>JAEUQL010000153.1:0-240 GCA_016789295.1 Blastocatellia bacterium
TACAGAGTATCTGCACACCTTCTCTACCTGCCTCGTCGATAAAGCTTAAATGCTTCTCGATGTTTGCTTCTCTTATTGTCTCTATCTTTTCGTCTGTAGAACAGGCATGAGAAGCCTGAATCAAACCACATTTTACTATTCTAGACATATCTCTCCTCACTCACCTTAAAATTTACAGTTGGCCAATATAGCAGAAAAAGAAGGAAAATAGGGACTATTTTACAAATCTTGTCACAGATC
>JAEUQL010000153.1:250-8280 GCA_016789295.1 Blastocatellia bacterium
TCATCACAAAAACAGTGCCAAAAAATGGAACTAAAAGACATTCAAAGGTTAAACAAAACATTACCTACCTTAATTAAACCCACTATTTGGTTATAGTTACTAATCCATCCAAAAATCTAGATATTATGGCACACAAATTGCTTTTGCTTCTTGTAAAGCCCAAAAAATATAAAGTTTATTTACCAATAATTTCGAGAAAGGTTTCCTTACGAGTCTTCTCTCAAAGGTAAGGATGCGTGAAGACCAGAGGGTATAAATATCTTGCCCTAGATAAAGATGCAGAGGGTTTCAGTTGTTTCGAACTTCTCATAGCAATATCGAAAACTACTTTAAGTAGTACTAGTGCCGAACCTAATAGCCTCCTCTGTTATCAAAGGCGTCTTGCGTCTAAATGTTGGGCGCATTGGTAGCAGTATTCAACTAACCTGTTTATTGGCTCATTTAGAGTCGTAGTTACAGGTATCATATGTTGATAAGCAGTCGTGGAAGAAGGATAAGATGGCTTCTATCCCTTTGGAAAAGTTTGAATCTGCAGACTGGATTTTGGAAATTGGCTTGTAGCTTCTAATTTCTGAAAATGAGCTTTGGTTTTATAGCTACAGGCTATTTTTTATCAAGTGAAATACTACAACTTTGCTAAATATGCGTGCTCTTACAGAGTAGGAGAGGGGTTTTAGTGCTATCCCTTTCCTACTTTCTTCTTAAAAGTCCTACCAAAAACTTCTTTGTTCAGCAAAAACTTCTTTGTTCAAATAGAAACCAAAAAAGTTAGAGATGCCAAGGTCATAGATCTTTCATAATCTCTTCTATAGTGATATTGTTAACGCTCTAAACTCTTAGTTTCAATCCAAAAAGATCAAAAAGGGAGAATATTTATGCTTAAAACAAAGCTTCTATACTCAATTATTGCTATCACATTATTGAGCTTATCGTCAGTGGTTGTATCTGCTTTCAGTAGTATGCCCGAAGTAGGACAGACAGCTCCAGACTTCAGCCTGAAGAGCAATGAGAGCAGTAACGTAAGTTTGAAAGATTTTCGTGGGAAATGGATTGTACTCTATTTCTATCCAAAAGATTTCACTTCTGGTTGTACAGTCCAGGCAAGAAACTTTCAGCGTGACCTTGCCTCCTATGAGAAAGCCAATGCTGTGATTCTTGGTGTAAGTGTTGATAGTGCTGAAACTCACAAAGAGTTTTGTGCAAAAGAGAATCTAAATTTCAAACTTCTTGCAGACACCGATGCTAAGATCTCGGACACTTATGGTTCAGTAATAGAGTATAATGGCAACAAATATTCTGCACGTAACACTTTTATAATTAATCCTGAAGGTAAGATAGCCAAAGTATTTCCTAACGTAAAAGTTGCACAGCATAGTGAAGAAGTACTTGCAACATTAGCAGAACTACAAAAGAAGTAGTACCAAAATCAGAAAAGCTGCTGGAAGACCAGCAGCTTTTTTCTATTTATCCCTTACTTTGCCAACTACTGCTGCGTGTGTTAGGGTAATTGGCTGTTGTCCCGGTGGAACACTAAACTGTGGATGCGAAGGCAAGAACTGATTCTTTACAGATCCAATTGCTGATGGACGGCCACCTGCCACAGAAGCTGCACCAAGAACCTGACCTGTCTCGCCAGTCGATGTGATGTAAGCAACTATTGCAAGCTTTGCATCTTTTGGAAAACCACCATCGCTATTGTCGTTGCCTGGTATACCATCACCATCAAAGTTAGGAAATACATCGTCAAGACTAATAGCAACTTCTAGCCCATTGTCAACTGCATTTGGTTTATCCTCTTTTTGGCGGCTTGTCATTGCAATGTTGGCATTGTTGAAAGCAATAAAACCTGACAGTTCAACAAGATCATTGAGACTTGATGGATTGATGCGATAGACGCCAGCACGTGCACCAACAGGAGGAGTCACTGTAAAGTCACCAACAAAAGGTGATACAGGCGATACAGTCAAACCACCTCCACGGAAGGAAGCTACTGCAAGTTCTGCTCCAAAGCTTGGTGGGCCTTGTACACGTGAATTTGAGAGCAATCTTGTAGCCGGGCCACTATCATCATTGAGCAGGTCAAAGTTGTTGAGACCTGTACCTCTACCAAAATCTGTGTCGATAAAGATCACCATTCCGTTGAGCGAGTTTGCCGACTCTGCTCCATTTATGTTACCTGCCAAGCCAATGTAAATATTCTTGCTGTCGTTGTCAAAGAAGAGAGCCTTCAATTCGTTCACGCCGCGATCTGCAGCTATTGGTTCTACGCTTTGCCTAGCTTCTGGCCTGGTGTCAAAGTCATTGACAAGATTGCCATCGATTGTGATCTGGTTATCATTTGGACGGCTTACAAAAAACACTTGTGTGAAAGTATTAAACATTGGTGGTGCATTAGGTGTTGGACTAGCAAACACCATCACACGAACAACGTGTAGACCTTCTGAAAGTACTGATGTATCTATGTCAGTGATACTGAAGTTGCCAGCACTACTCTTGTCTGCTGCTACAAAACCATCAGAGAGATTTTCTACAGTGTTTGATAGCGGAATACGGTTTTCGATAGGTGCTCCGTTATCTAGCAAAACAACGGCACTGTCACCTAGTGAATTGGTGCGTATTCGCACGCTAAACTTCTCACCTGTCACTACTGGAGCCTGAAAAGTAGTATTTGGTTGTGGATCTGCAAATATGCCATCTGCTGTTGGGAAACTCTGCAGAGGCAGTGCAGTTCCATTCTGTTCAATTGTTATTGGTAGAGTGTTAGGGACTGCCTGTGGTATTGCTGGTGCGTAGAGCACATAGCCACGTCCATTGTTCTCGAAACAGGTATCGCCGTTGCAGAAGACTCCTGCTGGTGGCGGTGAGTTTGGTGGATCATTAGATGGATCATTGTTGGTAGGTACTGACATTGTTACCTGACCATTTGTCATAACTGTGATCGGTGGCATCTGCCCACTGTAGTCAACAAGAACTGTGCCTGGAGCAAAGGAGGTTTGGACTGTAGCTGTTTGCGTTCCAAACTCAGATCTGTCACCACGATCATTGAGTCCTACAAGCATCACTCCACGTCCAGCTACCTGACGCTCGAACACAAATAGGTCACCAGCCGAAAAACGGGTCACCATATCACCACGAGCAAAGCTGTTGTGTGCAGCTACTAGAGTGGTAGTTATGTTGCTACCTTCACCAAGCGCGTCTGTACGTCCTGGTTTTGGAAAACCAGTAAATCCATCAGGAATGTTGTTTCCATCGAAGTAGACTATTGGTCGGCCTACACGTGTGAGCACGTGTGCAGTAGCAAGGTTGTTAGAAGTTGGTGCTGGATCGTCATGACTATGAACAAAAGTCACTCCTACATCACCATCTATACCACCATATTCAAAACCGATCCCAAAAAATGATGGTGAGTTACTAAAACTTGCTCCTACATTACCAAAACCATTTGAGTTGTAGACATTAGCAATGTTGAAGCGCAAAGGAAAATCTAGTAGAAGCATGTTTGTTTGAGCATATGCTCCAAGTTCTATTCCGTCACCAGTTAGTGCTTCACCAAATACATAAGCACTACGATTGGCACGTTGCATGACACCTGATTGCAGTGCACCAACAAAAGGTGGAGTCGAAACTGTGTAAGTGAAGTTGTCATTTGGTGATGTAAACGAACGTGGCCCACCCCAAAATGGTGGGGGTGTGTGTTTGACAGCATCGAGCCTGTAACCATCTGCCCCTATCTTTGTACCCAAAAATACACCCCATCTGTTAAAGAGTTCACGTACATCCTCAGCAACCGGAGTATTGTTTGGATAGTATTGTGGAACAAAAGGATGGCGTACAAAGCTTGGCTTCCCAAAACTGTTCAGGGTCACACCTGGTGGTAATGGAGAGTTTGGAGGTAGCACTCTGTTGCCATCCTCTTGTGCAAAGTCAGCAAGCCCCAACAGATCATTGTTCCAAAGTTGAAAACTGAATGGGCTAAAGTCTGATATCTCATCGTTGTTGAGTGCTGATACAGATTTGATATGAAAATCTTGTGGAATAACATCAGGGTATCCACTTGGCTGTGCAGCTACACGATTGGCATTATGGTTTGGAACTGTGTCAAAGTAGACCTCTAACCCAAGCTTGTGTGCTTCTTTGATCAAGTCTATTAGATCGTGTGTACTGCCATACTGAGTTGTAACAGTGCCGTATTGAAAGCGATCTCCTAGATCAAATCTATCTGCTGGATCATAGCCCACACTTGGACGACCTGTAGCAGCTTTCTGTGGCGGTGGTAGCCACAAAGCACCATAACCAGCATTGACAATCTCTGGTAATCGTCTCTGTATGTCACGCCAGCTTGTACCAAAAAATTGCAAAATTGGGTAACGGCGTAATGACGCACCGCTACCTGGTGGAGATGACGATTGTCCACCTGCAGCATTGGTCGGGCGAGACGGCAAACTGACCAATGAGAAAAGCAGCAGGATCACAAACACTAGTGCTAATCTTTTCATTATTTACCTAACCTCCAGGTTATATTCTTTGGAAGCATTTATTTCTTCCTTGCATACTGCAAGGACTACTTAGACTGGCCTCTATGGCCTAACAAACAAGGAACTCTTAAATATGATTGTTCTCTTGAAACATTTCGAAGCCTTTAAATTCTCAATAAGTTATACAAGTCAAAAATAGTAGTTTTAAGCACAAGAGCCTCTGCTTTGGGGCTAAGCTTGAAACCTATTGATTTTATCGGGATTTTGGATACGTGGTTTTCAAACAGTCCTAGCTATTCTAGCTAGGCTTTAGCAGACCTAAATATATTATTTTTACTTATTGCAGAACTGGATTATTTTGTAAGGAAATTCACTTTAATTGCCTAAAAACTATTTGTCAATGCTAACTAGATATTTCTAGATATGAGCTTAGCATCTAAAGACTCTACAAGCCTATGAGAGATTCTCTTGCGTTATCGCTCTTCGGCAGAAGACCTCGGCCAAAGGCTTTATCCTGGCCGGGGATGAATGCGGCTCTTGAGTATGAGTTATTGTTTCAAGATCGACTCTTTCTATAATTGTGATGCAAGAGCAATCAATCTCTTGCAGGCAGATTCTGCATCTGGAGGCTTGGCGTTGGCTAAGCCGTTGAAAGGCGAAACTTCTCAACTGAGAGTTCCTTTGGATATTAGGCGTGTTGTTTCAGCGTCGATCTAAGCAGACTTTTTCAAAACGAGGAGGATGTCAACTGCGTCAATTTATACTTCTACTTTTCTGGGTAGTTGCAAAGTGGCTACACACCCACGCTTACCCACTCTGTTTTCAAGTGTTAATGAGCCACCGTGAGCTTCCGCAATCTGCCTACTAAGCACAAGACCTATTCCAGAGCCTTGAGGTTTTGTTGTAAAAAACGGGACAAATAGATTGGAAGGATTGCTGATTCCTAAACCTTCATCTTCAACATAGATCTCGACCCGATCTTTTAACAGCCTCCAACCAACCTTTACACCTCCATCGATCTCCATTACTGCCTCAACTCCATTCTTGATCAAATTAATAAGCAACTGCTCCAACTGGTCTGCATCAGCCAAAAGCTCTACCTCTTCTGCAGAAATTAGCTCGACTTTTATTCTTGTCTCAAACCCTATAACTCTTCTAACAAGTTCTGAAAGAATGACTTTTTTCAGTTGTGGTTGAGGTAAGCGGGCAAGTCGTGTGTAGGCTTGCGTAAATCGGCTAAGTGCATCTGCACGTCCAGCAATTACCGCAAGTCCACTTTTAACATCTTCTTGCCAGTCCTCTGATTGTTTTGTAACGATACTTTCTAAACTCCCAGCTATTGATTTGATAGGAGCCAAAGAGTTGTTAAGCTCATGACCAAGCACTCTAACAAGTTTTTGCCAGGCATCCCGTTCCTGTTCTCTCAGCTCCCGACTCATATCAGAAAGTACCAGCAGTTGGTGTGCAGACCCCTTTTCACGAAATCCTCTGGTGCGTATTGACCACCGACCAGTTCCTCCAGGAAAAGCCATATCTAACACATAGCTTTCTCCATTATTTATACAACTTCCAAGTCCTATCTCTGCTGCACTTAGACCCATCAACCGCTCTGCTGGCTGTGCAAGCAGTTTCTCACCTGCACGATTGATCAACTTCAGTTTCTGCTGCTGGTCAAAAGCAAAGACAGCAACCTCGATCTCGGTCATTACAGTTCGCAGTAGAGCGGTTGCCTCAAGTGCTCCCAACCGTTGCTCGCGCAGTAAGTCGCTCAGCGCATTTACCTCAAACAGCACCTCTCCCAATGCGTCATTTCTTCTGTCTACACGTGCACGTATTGAGTAGTCTTCTTCACGAAGGGCAGCAAGTAGGTTAGATATAGTTTGAAGTGGTGTAACAATTTTGCGCTGAACAGTGTAAGAAAACAGTAGCCAAAAAAGAACTATTAAAGATGTTAAAGTCCACTCAACTTTCGGAGTGAAACTACCATTCCACAAGAACAGTAGAGAGATAATAACTGCAGGCAATGCCGAACAGAGAGCAAACAGTAGTATCCGCGTCTCATAGCTTATGTTTTGACTAGAAACCTGTTTCTGTCTTCCTGCACGCTCAACAACTATCATAAGCCATATCTTTGAAGTCTGCGATAGAGAGCACTTCGACTCAATCCCAAAGCATCAGCCGCTCTGCTGACATTTCCATCATATCTTGTGAGAGCTTTCTTTATAAGAAAATACTCGACCTCTTCTAAACTCATATCTTCAAGCCTCTTTGCTGCATCCTGTGGACTCTGTAGACCAAGGTCTGCAGCTTTGACCAAACTACCTTGCGCCATTAGTACAGCACGTTCAATTGCGTGTTCAAGCTCTCGCACATTACCTGGCCAATTGTACGCTAGGAGAATTTCCACAGCAGCCGATTCAAAACCTATTATCTTTTTTCTGTATCGCTCAGCGTGCCTTTTCAAAAAGTAGTCTGCAAGAAAGGGAATATCTTCACGTCTCTGTCGAAGTGGTGGTAGTCGGATCTCTATCGTGTTTAAGCGAAACAGTAAGTCTTGACGGAATCGCCCTGCTGCAACCTCTTCGTTCAGGTTTGCATTTGTTGCCGAAATTATCCTAACATCAGCTTTGTGAGTCTTTGAAGACCCTACACGTTCAAACTCTCCAGTCTCTAGTACACGCAGCAATTTTGCCTGTTGATTGATTGCAACATTAGCTATTTCATCCAGAAAAAGTGTTCCTCCTTGTGCAAGCTCAAATCTCCCTACACGGTCTGTCTTTGCGTCTGTAAAAGCACCTTTGACGTGACCAAACAGTTCACTCTCAAAGAGGCTGTCTGAAAGACCACCAACATTTACAGTGACCATAAGCTTTGAAGCTCGTTTTGAGACTGTGTGCAGAGCAGAAGCAACAACGCCTTTTCCAGTACCATTCTCACCAGTGATCAGAACATTCGCATCAGATGGTCCTACACGAGAAATTACCTCTAGCACAGGCTGCATCTCTGGTGATTGAGCAATAAGTTTTGGACTTTTGTCATTGCGAAGCAGGAGGTTTTCCGCTTCTAGGCGTTGTCCTTTCTTGAGTGCTTGACCAAGTTCTATCTGGGTGCGCAAGATGGCTAGCAGACGAGTATTGTCCCAGGGCTTCTGTATAAAATCCTTGGCTCCTCGCCTTATCGTCTCAACAGCAAGCTCTACGCTCCCCCAAGCTGTCATAACTACTATAGGAAGAGTGTTATCTACCAACTGTATATGTGCTAATAAATCTAACCCTTCTTGTCCTGATGTGGTATCTCTGGCATAGTTCATATCCATAAGTACTACATCAAAATCACTCTTTTCTATAGCTTTCAAAATAGCGTTTGGAGAGTTGGCTGTCTCAATACGAAAACCTTCACTTTTAAGAAGTAATCGTAAAGCTTCGAGTATGTGTGGTTGATCATCAGCAATAAGAATTGTTGGAGTATGTTCAGAGTTTTTCATCAATCTTTTAAGGCGTGGAGACTCGGCCATTTATGGCCGAGAGGAAACGCTGTCTCCTTTTGTGTAAGAAT